>JBBAAT010000044.1:0-12745 GCA_041658145.1 Bacteroidales bacterium
TTGCCTGCTAAACTCTTCGAAGTATCATTAAATACAGAATCTTTTTTATAGTATGTGTTAAAATAGTAGAGGTTATTGTTCATGGTGGCCAGGTACTTGATTTTTAAAGTATCGAGGCGCTTTTTTAATGAATCACGTGTAGCCTTGAGTTGCTTTACATTCATCATTTGATAATTATCCTTGAAGAATTCTTCGTTGGTGCGGGTCAGTGTAAAAGCAGAAAGATCGAAGCGACGAAATTCTTCTTTAAATTTTGTGCGCTGAAAGGGGTGATTTGTTTTGGTTCTTTGTCTATCAGCGCTTTCGTAATAATTTATACCGTTTAGCAAGGTAAAAATCAGGTAACGTTTGTCAACAGTCATTTCCATAGTGCCGGTTTCGGCTACTGTCAGGTTGGTGTTGCCCATCCTTGATGAGTGGTCGTAAATCATAATGTTGCGCAAAGTTTTACCGTCACTGTCTTTTTTGCCTACTTTTATCACATAGTCGTCGATTCCATTATAGAAAATTCCTTCCTTAACATTCAGCGCAGGTTTTTGTTCGCGGACATCATATAGAAGCGATCCCATTTTCAGGTTTGCATAAGGCAGTACATTATTTGAAAAATAAAATGCGGAAATACTTATGAGAACTGTAACCACAATAAGCGGCATCATGATTTTCTGCAAAGAAATTCCTGCTGATTTCAAGGCAACAAGCTCGTAATGTTCCCCGAGATTACCGAATGTCATGATAGATGAAAGCAAAATGGCAAGCGGTAACGCAAGCGGAATCATGGTAGTAGAAGCCCAGAAAAGAAGTTGAGCAATTATCGTCCATTCTATTCCTTTGCCCACAAGGTCATCAATATATTTCCACAGGAACTGCATAAGCAGTATAAAAACAGCAATAAAGAACGTCATAATGAAAGGCCAGAAAAATGACCTGATCATGAATAAGTATAATTTTTTGTTGAGCATTTTTTGTAATTTATTTAACTATTACCCCATCTTTAATAGTAAGCTTGCGGTCGGCCATATTGGCAAGTTCTTCGTTGTGTGTTACAATAACAAATGTTTGTTTGAATTCATCACGCAATGAAAAGAACAAACTGTGCAATTCTTTTGCTGATGCGGAATCAAGGTTACCTGATGGTTCATCTGCAAGAATCACAGCAGGATTGTTGATCAGAGCTCTTGCCACAGCCACACGCTGCTGCTCGCCACCGGAAAGTTGCGACGGCTTGTGGTCTTTTCTTTCGGAGAGTCCTAAGAATTGAAGCAGTTTAACAGCTTTTTTTTCCGCTTCTTTTTTATTTGTACCACCAATAAATGTGGGGATACATACATTTTCTAACGCGGTGAATTCCGGCAAAAGATGATGGAACTGAAAAACAAAGCCGATGTTTTTATTACGGAACTCTGAAAGTTTTTTGTCGTTGAGCGAATTTACCGCAATATCATTGATCCTTACATTGCCTTCATCAGCATGATCGAGTGTGCCGAGGATATGGAGCAGTGTGGTTTTTCCGGCGCCTGATGCACCTACTATGGAAATGATTTCTCCTTTTATTATTTCAAGATCGATTCCTTTAAGAACCTTTAGCTTCCCGTATGATTTCTGTATATTTTGCGCTTTGATCATTATTCTAAAATTTGCCGGGTACAAACTTACATAAAATAAATAATTATACTTAAAACAACCTGCCCTGCCCATAAAAAACGGGGATTAGAAATTGTCATTAATTGTGCAAGCCAACGCATCCCGCAATTCTGCGGGACAAGGACTGGTGCAAACTTGACACGACACACATTGCTCAGACAACCGGGTAGCCGATAACAGGGATTATTTTATTTTTTATTTTTTTTTATTTGTAAATCAGTCAAAAACATTATATCTTTGAGTATTTTATTAATGATGTTACGCATATTTTTATATTTATTTGTCAAAGTCACTCAGAGCCGTCACGATTATTTTAAAGTGTCATCAATACAGGTATTAAAATCGTGGCGTGTCGAAGAGTGACTGCTCGGTCTGGCTTCGACACGTCCCGAAATGGGGACGGCTCTGCCTGACCGCTATTATAAATTCATTATTTTTGCGTAACATCAGTTATTAGTATAATCGTTCTTTATGATAATGGCAGGCTATTCTATCGTTCCGAAATTTAGTTTCGGGAAGGAAAGTCCGGACAACACAGAGCGCCATACTTCCTAACTGGAAGGCCCCACGATGTTATCGGGGGGACAGATAGTGCCACAGAAAATAACCGTCCCGATTCTTCGGGATAAGGGTGAAAACGCGAGGTAAGAGCTCACGTCCCGCTATGGTAACATATCGGGAGGGTAAACCTTATGGGTTGAAAGGCCAAATATACCGGGAATTTCTCCGACTTGTCGGAGGATAAAGGGCTGCTCGCCTGCTCCCGGGGGGTAGGCCGCTAGACCCTGTTAGTGATAACAGGGCAAGATAAATGATAGAACCTTGAGCAATCATTGACAGAATCCGGCTTACAAGCCTGCCTGAAATAAAAAAACCCGTCTGCATTTACGCGACGGGTTTTTTTTATTAAACAATGTTTGATCAAATCTTTTTAACATTGATTGCGTTAGGGCCTTTTTTCCCTTCGGTTACGTCGAAAGACACTCTGTCATCTTGTTTAATTTTGTCAATTAATCCCGATACGTGAACAAAAATTTCATCGCCGGAATCGTCCATCTTAATAAAACCAAAACCTTTGGCTTCATTAAAAAATTTTACTAAACCTGTTTTCATAAAAAATAAATAATAATAAATAAAAATTAATTTGATGCAAAGATAGTAATTTTTTATTAATAACGAACTGTGAATAATTAATTTTACTGCAAACGGTTAAAAATTTACCTTTTATTGAAATAAATTGCTAAATTGTTATATTGCTAAATTGTTGTAAATAAGTTATTAACAGCACAAGCAATAAATAAAATAACAATTAAACAATTAAACAATTAAGCCATTAGAGTATAATTATTAATTTAGCCCGATTCAATTTGATAACAAAAAACATGAAAAAAATATTGTTTGTTATATTAGTATTAAGCTGTTGTAGTTCAATGAATTTTCTGTACAGCCAGAAAAATATTATTTACTCTGAACCAGAAATAGAGTACCGGAAAGGATTAGAATTGTTCAACAAGGAAAAATACACTGCTGCTCAACAACTTTTTTATAAAACAATCAATGCTATTGAAGATGTACAGTCTGAAATTCGCATCAGCGCCGAATATTATGCCGCCATTTGTGCTATAGAATTATATAACAATGATGCCGAATATAAACTGATGAAATTCATCAGCAGCCATCCCGAAAATTCGAAAGTAAGGCTTGCAAATTTTCAACTCGGCAAATTACAATACCGCCAGAAAAAATATAATGATGCAATAAAAACTTTCGAGACTGTTGATGTTTACGATCTTAACACCGATGAATTAACTGAGTATTACTTCAAATCAGGATACTGTTATTTTATGCTGAAAGAATCCGATAAAGCAAAAAAACAGTTTTTTGAAATAAAAGATGTTGACACCAAATATTTTGCTGCCGCTAATTACTACTATGCGCATATCGCTTATAACGATAAAAACTATGAAACTGCGCTGAAAAGTTTTCAGAAAATTGAAAACGACGAAAATTTCGGACCTATCGTACCTTATTATATTGCCCAGATCTATTACCTTCAGGGCAATTATGAAGAAGTGATCAGGTACGCTCACCCCCTGCTCGATTCGTCCGATACCAAACGGACAGATGAGATCGCACGTATTCTCGGGGAATCATATTTTAAAATCGGTAAATATGCAAACTCTATTCCGTATCTGGAAAAATATCAGAGCAAAACTTCTAATCCCATTACCCGTCAGGATTATTATGAACTTGGATATGCTTATTATAAAGGTGGTGTAGATTACGCAAAAGCTATCAGCAATTTTGAAAAAGTGATCACTACTGAAGATTCGCTGGAGCAAAACACCTATTACCTGCTTGGTGACTGTTATCTGAAAAATAATAATAAAAAATTTGCAATGAGTTCTTTCCTTTCAGCGTATAAATTATCTTTTTACCCCGACATCAAAGAAGACGCCCTGTTCAACTATGCCAAATTAGCTTATGAGCTGGCTTTGAACCCTTATAATGAAGCCATCACTTCTTTCCAGAAATTTATCAATGATTATCCTAATTCATCCAGGATTGACGAAGCCGGAACATACCTCGTAAATCTATTCCTTACAACCAAAAACTATAAAGATGCTCTCGCATCCATCGAAAAAATAAAAACCAAGGACGATAAACTGAACATGGCATTCCAGAAGATTGCCTATTACAGAGGCATAGAACTGTTCAACGACAAGGATATTGATGGGGCTTTGGAAATGTTCGATAAATCAAATACACAGCCTATTGACAAATTCATCAAAGTGCAATGTTATTACTGGAAAGGTGAAGGATATTACCGTCTTTCGCAATTCGATTCGGCGCTTACTTGCTATAATTCCTTCCTTGTACTTCCTGGTGCATACAGTCTCTCTACTTACAACACTGCTTATTACAACATCGGATATTGCTATTTTAAGCAAAAGAATTATAAATCAGCTATTAGTAATTTCAGGAAATTCGTTATCAACAAATCTAAGGAAAGTGCTAAAATTTTTAATGATGCATATCTTCGAATAGGCGACTGCTATTTCGTTTCAAAGGAATATGCAAATGCCATTGAGTATTACGACAAAGCTATCGCTATTAAATCATTCGACACCGATTATGCCATGTTCCAAAAAGCGCTTTGTCAAAACGCACAAGGGAAATATGATTCGCAAATCATTACTCTCCTCGAAATGCTCGACCAATATCCCAAAACAGCCTATGCCGACGATGCAAAATTTGAACTGGCAAACACCTATCTTGCAAAAAATGACAATAGCAATGCCTTGACCTATTATAATAAAATCATCAACGAATATCCAAACAGCAGCTATGCAAAACGTGCACTGCTTAAGATAGGACTAATATATTTTAATACTGAAAAAAATGAACTTGCTCTTCAGACTTTCAAAAAAGTGGTGAGTGATTACCCTGCAACTGATGTTTCGAAAGATGCCCTTGTAAGCATCCGTAACATATATATGGAAATGGACAGCGTAAACAGCTTCTATAAATATGTACAAAGCCTTCCTTTTGAATACGGATCCAAAACAGAACAGGACTCGGTAACATACATGGCTTGCGAGAATAGCTATATGAAGAACGGCGACTGTGATAAATCTGCTAAAGGATTTGGTAATTATATTTTGCAATTCCCGAATGGGTATTTTATAACAAATGCATATTATTACAAAGCTGAATGCGATTTCAAAAACAATAATATTGAAGAAGCGCTGAAAGAATATGTTTATGTAGTCGGCCAGCCGCAAAACAAATTCTCCGAATACGCCATTTTAAAGGCAGCCGGCATTTGTTACAAACTGAACCGTTATGATAGCGCGGCAAACTTCTATTCCAAACTGGAACAAAATGCTGAATATAAATCTAATATTATCGAGGCCCGCACCATGAAGATGCGATGCTACTGGAAGACCGGCATGTACGAAAAAGCGGTAAAAGCTGCCAAAACTCTTATTACAACTGAAAAGGTAACAAATGAATCGCTTGCCGAAGCGCACCTTACCATAGGCCACGCTGCACTTGCTATGGACAGTATGGCTCTTGCGCAAACTGAATTTGAATTCACGTACAAACAAAGCCCCACAAGTGAATTTGGCGCTGAAGCTAAATATAACATCGCCAACATCCAATATCGCCTCAATGACTATACAAATGCGGAAAAAACAATTTTTGAAGTGATCAACCTGGTTCCTTCTTACGATTACTGGATTGCTAAAAGCTTTATCCTGCTCGCTGATGTTTATGTGAAAACAGCTAATATGGTTCAGGCAAAAGCAACTCTGCAAAGTATCATCGACAACTACGAAGGTGCCGACCTGATAACAATTGCCCATGAAAAACTGAATGCCATTAACCAGGCAGAAAGTATTCAGGAACAGAAAAATGCCACTGAAGATATACAGATTAAATTTGACAACAATCCTAAGAATGACAAACTATTTGAAGACAAAAACCAACTAAAGGAGGAAGATAATAATGAATAAAAGTCAGATCATATATAAAAGATCACCTCTAAAAACTACGGAATCCGTCATTGCGAGGGCTTTTCGCCCGAAGCAATCTCATTATCGCACCGTGAGTGAGATTGCTTCGTTCCTCGCAATGACGTTCATATCTTTTTTGATTCTTGCTTTTCAGGGCAATATAAAAGCACAGAATGCTGATGTAATCATCATTGATGCATATAAACCAACTATTTCAGATGCTTTTAAAATAAACGATAATCCTAAAATACAGGATACAACTGTAGAAAAATTAAATCTGAATTACCAGATCAGCTCCCGACTTTATCCTACAACATATTACCTTGACCCAATCAAACCGGCCAAAATGGTAGGAGAACCTCTCACAAAGTTTTATAAATCTTATGTAAAAGCAGGATTCGGAACAAAAACAACTCCTCTTGCAGAAATCTATTTTAACAACCTCCGGTCTACCGATCAATCCATTGGCGCATATTTCAGACATCTTTCTTCTGCCGGAAAAATCAAAGACTATGCTTTCCCCGGTTTCAGCGACAATGAAGCAGTTGTTTATGCCAGTAAATTTTATAAGAACCATACGCTTTCAGCAGATATTGACTATAACAGAAACGTTGTGCATTATTACGGTTTCAACCCTGCCGAACTTCCTCCGGATCTTAGTATGTTGAATATCGAAGATAAAGACAAATTCAAACAGCGATTTTTGAAAATCGGGGGGCAATTGAAATTTATGAGCACATTTATTGATTCGGTTAAACTTAATCACTCCTTTTCTCTTTCATACTTTAATTTTTCCGATATGTATAAGGCTTCCGAAGATCATATCGGTTTTACCGGAGCTATTGATAAAAAGGTTAATCTCATTGGTAAAAATATTAACAACCAGGATATCGGACTAAAAGCAGATGTTAATTATTATAATGACTTTAATAAAATTGGCATTTCATCACCTGGTGCTACAGTTCGTCTGTTACCGCATTTTTCCGCTACTTATGACATCCTTAAATTTGACATAGGTTTGAATACTTCTATTGAAGCTACTGATAAGTACTCGAATATCTATCTATATCCGGATGCAAATTTCAATATCAATCTTTATAATAACATTTTGATACTGTATGGAGGAATTACCAGCGATCTGAAAAGGAACAACCTCATAGATCTTTCATCCGAAAATCCATTTATCAATACCTATCTTCCGCTTAAATTCACAAATACAAGGTCAAAAATATTTGGTGGTTTCAAAGGTTGCCTGAGTTCGTATCTTTCATTTAACGCGTATATATCCAAATCGAAAGTAGAAAACCTTCCTTTGTTTGTAAATGATACTGCAATCGATCTGTTTAATAAGTTTACCGTGATCTACGATAAAGCGAGGGTGATTAATACACATACAGAAATATCATACCAAAAAACCGAAAAAATAAAGATACTGCTGATCTCTAATTTTTATCAGTATATGCCCAACGAATTGGAAGCATGGCATAAACCAAATATGGACGTAAAATTCTCACTTTATTATAACCTGAAAAATAAAATTATATTGAAAACTGATGTGTTTGCACTCGGCAGTTCTTATGCAAAAAAATGCGACCCCGGAAAAATACCGGATGTGAATCGTGTTCGTTTACCTGGAACTGTTGATGTTAATCTCGGTCTTGAATACAGGTACACAAAAATACTATCAGCTTTCCTTAACTTTAACAATATTGGCGCTGTAAGATACCAGCGATGGTATAATTATCCGGGGTACGGATTTACCGCTCTTGCAGGGATTACTTATGCACTTTGACTATTTTTCAAATCTCTAAAATTATACTTGTATATTCCTTTTTATAAAAGAATATATGGGTATTTTTCCCTTTTCAAAAAAAATAATAAAATCATTGATTTTTTTGTGCTTTTTATATCATTTATATCATAAGATTTTATTACATTTGTAAAGTACATAAAACTAAGAAAAAAATGAGCGAAATCGAAAAAGACGTTATTGAAAAAGATTCTTATACAGCGGATAATATCCAGGTATTGGAAGGATTAGAGGCAGTTAGAAAAAGACCTGCAATGTACATTGGCGATATCAGCAATAGAGGTTTGCACCATTTAGTTTACGAAGTGGTGGATAATTCTATAGATGAAGCATTGGCAGGCTATTGTAATAAGATTGATGTTTTTATCAATGAAAACAATTCAGTTACCGTAATCGACAACGGCAGAGGTATTCCCACTGACATGCACGAAAAAGAACAAAAATCAGCTTTGGAAGTTGTGATGACTCTTCTTCATGCAGGCGGAAAATTTAATAAAGAATCGTATAAAGTTTCCGGCGGTCTGCATGGAGTTGGTGTTTCATGCGTTAATGCGCTTTCATCTCATCTTGAAGTAAAAGTTTACAGGGAAGGAAAAATATTCATCCAGGAATATAAAGAAGGCAAGCCTTTATATAGCGTAAAAGAAATTGGCAAATCAGATAAAACAGGAACAGAAACCACTTTTTTACCTGATTCTTCTATATTTATTGTTTCTGTCTTTTCTCATGAAATAATTGCTTCCCGCCTCAGAGAACTGTCTTTTTTGAATAAAGGCATAACTCTCACTATTACCGATTACCGCGAAAAAGACGAAAATAATAATTTCATAAGCAATTCGTATTTTTCAAAAGAAGGGCTTAAGGAGTTTGTCAATTACCTTGATTCCACAAGGGAAAAACTTATGGAAGATCCCATTTATATGGAAGGCGAAAAAGGAGGGGTTCCTATTGAAGTAGCAATGCAGTACAATTCGTCCTTTACTGAAAATACACATTCATACTGTAACAATATCAATACGCATGAAGGAGGGACTCACCTTTCAGGTTTCAGAAAGGCTTTAACAAGGACGTTGAAAAATTATGCTGAAAAATCGGGTATGCTTTCAAAACTTAAATTTGATATTAACGGGGATGACTTCCGCGAAGGGCTTACTGCAATTATTTCAGTTAAAGTTCAGGAACCTCAATTTGAAGGGCAGACCAAGACAAAACTCGGCAACAGCGAAATAATGGGCGTTGTTGACCAGCTTGTCAGCGAAATGCTGAATTATTATCTGGAAGAACATCCTAAAGAAGCAAGAACCATCGTAAATAAAGTGATACTTGCAGCCACTGCCCGCCATGCAGCAAGGAAAGCAAGGGAATTGGTTCAAAGGAAAGGTGTCCTTTCAGGTTCAGGATTGCCGGGTAAATTAGCCGACTGTTCTGAATCAGACCCATCCTTATGCGAAATATACCTTGTTGAAGGTGATTCCGCCGGAGGTACTGCCAAACAAGGCAGAGACAGAAAATTTCAAGCTATTCTTCCTCTCAGAGGAAAGATCCTTAATGTGGAAAAAGCCATGCAACACAAGGTGTTCGACAGCGAAGAAATTAAAAACATGTTTACAGCTCTTGGCGTTACTATCGGAACCGATGAGGATAGCAAGGCGCTAAATCTTGATAAACTTCGCTATCATAAGGTAATTATCATGACCGATGCCGATGTGGACGGTAGTCATATCGCCACTTTAATCCTTACATTCTTTTTCCGTTACATGAAAGAAATGATTGAGAACGGTTACGTTTACATTGCCACTCCCCCTCTTTATCTAATAAAGAAATCAAAAGAAGAACGTTATTGCTGGACTGAAGAAGAACGGCAGGCTATTGTGCAGGAACTGTCAAAGGACGGCAAAGAAAGCAGTGTTCATATACAAAGGTACAAAGGTCTCGGTGAAATGAACGCAGAACAATTATGGGATACAACCATGAATCCTGCATTCAGAACACTCAGGCAGGTAACCATTGATAACGGTACCGAAGCCGACCGTATATTCTCTATGCTTATGGGCGATGAAGTTCCGCCACGCCGTGAATTTATTGAGAAGAACGCTAAATATGCAAGGATCGATGCTTAATAAGGTATAATAGAGGTATAAAGGTATAGAGGTATAAAGGTATAAAGGCATAATGAAGAACGAGTTATACCCTATACCCTTATACCCTTTACCTAAAACCCAAATGTAATAATTTACCCCGTGCAAAGTATAATGAATTCGCAAAACGACCTGATTGCAATTACCGGTTGTGGTTCGGTTTCTCCATTAGGTTTCGATAGATCCGCAATATATTCAAAATACCTCACCGACGAAACTTTTATCGTAAATAGATCATTCAACAATAAGGTCTATCCTGTGGCGGCGCTGCCCGATGAAGCAGAACAACAACTGATCAGTTTGACATTAAAAAACTCAAAATGCAAGAAAGTAGATAAAACTGTTTTGATGGCTATGCAGGCAGCATCAATGGCATTTGAGGAAGCAGGCTGGAATGCAACCCCTGGAACTATCACAGGTATAAATATTGGATCATCCAGAGGTTCTGCGGCTTTATTTGAACAGTTACATGAAGAATTTCTAAAAAGCAGAGGGAAAAAGACCTCTGTGTTTACTTCCCCGTTAACCACACTTGGATATATTTCCAATCATGTTGCTTCTCACCTGAATGTTAGCGGTCCGGCGATAAACACTTCTGTTACATGCAGTACCGGAATTCAGGCAATTTGCAATTCCATTGCATGGCTAAAATCCGGTATGGCTAATCGTTTTATTGCAGGAGGCTCAGAAGCTCCTCTCACCAGTTTTACACTGGCACAAGTTGAAGCTCTAGGTATATATTCCAATCTCGATAATAGTAAATATCCCTGCGCTCCTTTATCTATTGCCGAAAAGGATAAAAATACATTTGTGTTGGGAGAAGGCGCTGCAGTCTTCGCCATTGAAAAAATGAATATCGTTGAACTAAAAGAACGTCGCCCACTTGGTATTATTGAATCAGTGGGGTTTTCCTTTGAACGCCCGTCAACACTTACCGGAATTGGTGAAGACGGGTCATTAATTGCAGCATCTATGAAAATGGCTCTGGAAAATATGCTTACAGATAGCAATGTAGATTTGATACTGCTGCATTGCCCCGGAACGGTAAAAGGTGATGAAGCCGAACTTAATGCTATAAAAAAAGTATTCAAAGGCGAATGGCCAAATATCTTTTCTAATAAATGGAAGATAGGACATACATATTCTGCATCGTCTGCATTAAATCTTGAACTGGGCTTGCTATGCCTGCAGAATAACTTTTTTCCTGTGTTTCCATATAAAACTCTTGTAAATAACAGCGAGCGAAATATCAGGAAGATTATGATTAACGCCACCGGTTTTGGCGGAAATGCTACCTCTATTATTGTTTCACATCCTGATATTATTGGTTAATGGGTTGTTATGGTTAAATATCAATAAACATAAGAGGTTGTTTGAAATTTATTTTTAGGAATTTTATTAGGCATTATTCTAATCATTGAAAGCCTTATCATAGCTTCGCTATAGCATGGTAAAAGTTCAGAGTCTTTAGAAAGTCTACGCTGAAAGTTGAACCAACCAAAGATTCTTCCTACAATCCAACGTTTGGGTAGCACGTTAAATCCGGATATATCAACTACTTTTGTTACCGCCTTTTTCTTTTTATCAACATTATTTTGTTTATTTCTCTATTATATTTATTTTTATAAAAATTTAAACAACCTCTTATATGAAAAAAACAATTTTACTTTTAGCTTTTGCAGGCATTATGGTATGCTTTGCTAACGCCCAGAAAAACACGCATTTTACCAATTTTAACCGGTTTGCCGATGTCAGGGCTGACAAACATCTTACTGGTTTAAACCAGAATGTGCCGGACAAAATTTCCAATAAATTATCCGGAAAATCATTAGTCTGGAAATGGGATACCATTATTACTTACGACACATTAGGATTATTACAACGGCTCATTCAAACGTATGATGCCAGCGGAAATGTTTTAACTAAATTAACCGAACAATGGCAAAGCAACGCATGGGTAAATTATGATAGATATACTTATACTTACGATGCAAACGGAAACATGTTGACTAAATTATATGAACAAGGGCAAAGCAACACATGGGTGAATGTTTGTAGATATACTTATACATACGATGCAAACGGAAACATGTTGACTTATTTAAATGAACAATGGCAAAGCAACGCATGGGTGAATAGTTCAAGAGAGACTTATACTTATGATGTCAATGGAAATATGTTGACTGATTTATATAAAACATGGCAGAGCAACGCATGGGTGAATAATTCAAGAGAAACTTATACTTACAATGTCAACGGAAATATGTTGACTGAATTATATGAAACATGGCAAAGCAACGCATGGGTGAATAGTTCGAGAGTCACTTGTACATACAATGCCAACGGAAACATGTTGACTGAATTAGGAGAAACATGGCAAAGCAACGCATGGGTGAATTATTCGAGATTCACTTATACATACAATGCCAACGGAAACATGTTGACTTATTTAAATGAACAATGGCAAAGCAACGCATGGGTGAATAGTTCAAAAGAAACTTATACTTACAATGTCAACGGAAATATGTTAACTTTTTTAAATGAACAATGGCAAAGCAACGCATGGATGAATGTTTGTAGATATACTTATACTTATGATGCCAACGGAAACAAGTTGACTTATTTATATGAACCAT
>JBBAAT010000045.1:0-12671 GCA_041658145.1 Bacteroidales bacterium
TTGATGGAATTTTCTTTAAAATCTATTGACCAGGAAGGAGGAAAAGCCTTTAAAGGAACCGGAGGTAATATGTCTTTTGCCCCGCCGGATGGAGTTACAATATTCGCGCAGGCTCCTAAAAACAGAACAGTCAGGTATAATAAATATTTTTTGTAATAGTTTCTCATGTATTATTTCGTGTAAAAATCAATCATATCTTGTATTGCTTTTTTACAAACGGGGCAAAAATTATTATACGAGATTGATTTCATTGAGCAGTCCTGCATAGGCCTGTAAACCCCTTTTGTTTCATACCCGCCGCCCTCATAAACACCTACGGTATCTTTATATTTATCGTCAGCCGGTGTTGGAATGGGAACATCTTTCCCGAGCATACTTTTCCATTTTTTGTCAAAGTTAACTAAAGTTGTAAGATTTGGTTCCCACGGTTCCACGTCTTTCGGATATAAATCTTCTGTCGGGACTTCCGAAGTATAATATTCATCACCAAGTCCGGCAAAAGCATGGCCGAATTCATGGATAGAAACATAATTTGAATTAATGTTGTTTGCCGCGCAGGTACAGTAAAAATTGTAGATGCCACCACCTCCGTATTTATCGGTATTTACAATAATAAATATCTGGTCATAAGGCGCATTTGCTGCCACATCGTGAAGTGTTTTATTGTCATAAGTCATCAGGTAACGTTCTGAATCAAAGGTGTAGAAGGTGGTTCCAACGGCTGTGCGTTTCCAGATATTCTCTCCCGGAATATCCGGGCCCGAATCATACGATGCAACTTCAATTCCCCATATATTGATCTTGTCTTTGTTTTCCTTGTATGGCGAGGTGTCCAGGATGTATTTTGCAAACCTGTCGCAATCTTTTTTAAACTGCGACATCTCTTCTCTGTCATAGCCGTCGGGGATAAAAACAATATCAAGCTTTTTTGAGGGGTCTCCATTG
The DNA here is from genome assembly GCA_041658145.1 of Bacteroidales bacterium. Taxonomy (GTDB): domain Bacteria; phylum Bacteroidota; class Bacteroidia; order Bacteroidales; family CG2-30-32-10; genus JBBAAT01. Next base: position 946 of record JBBAAT010000045.1, read on the forward strand.
TAAGCGATTTTAAAACAACTGCTGCGGTTCTTTTTTTCATGCGAAATAAAATAATTTGCAGGATCTACGATATATTCAAATTTCCTGTTCCAATTATTCTTTTTGTCGCGACTGTAAAATTCTGTTTTGATCGTAGCTTTTGGATAGGGCATGGTTATGGTTTCTGAGAAAGCTTTGGTGCATATCTTTCCTTCATCAGTAGTGCGCCATTCGGCAAAAAGCGAAGAGTAGGTTTTTGAAAAGATAATTTTTCCGGAAGCCTTATCGTAAGCGACAAACTTAAAATTTCCGTAATTAAAAGTATCTACAAGGTTAGTCTTTGACCCGCCCCACAACGATTCTTCCTTCAATTCATCAATGGCATAGTATTCATCGGTAATATTTCCGGAATGGATATAATCAATACGTAAGGTTTTGCTTTCGAAATAGTCGTCGAAAGAGGCGAATGAGCTGGAGAATGTCAATAACAAGCTTACAAAAACAAAAGCAGATAATTTCATACGGATTGATTTAAAAAAATACAAACGTGAAAATACATAAATTTGTATTTCCTTATCAGACTGATGTAAAAAAATGTAAAATCTTTTTTGAGGTGCGGAGATAAAATGTACTATTAATTTTACTTTTATTAAAAACTTTTTAAATAAAAGTTAAAATGCTAATTCCACTTGCGGGACTTCCTTATATAACTTCCCTTTAAGAGCGCTGCCAGCGTTCTTTTTATTTGTCCCGCCCCATTGTTTAAAATAGAAGGCAACATTAGTTTTTTTGCATTGTTCCTTAATGTCAATAACCCATTCTTCTTTTATAGGGCGTGGAGTGCGCCCGCTTTCGCCTCCAACAATTACCCAATCAATTGCTTTTAAATTCATATTCGGCAAAGCGCTTAACAAAGGTTCGCAACTTAAAAATTTCACTTTTGCTTTAGTTTCTCGTAACAAATCAATTCTTTTTGTAACACTTGTGTTTTCTATGGTAACGCCCATCCAAATATTATGTGTCCAATCGAGCCAACCTTCGCTGTCGTAATACCTAAGCACATCAGCTCTTTTAGTAAGCACCTGGAAAACATGCTGAGGGTTTTCTTTCATTACACAAAAAACCTTTTTAATGTAGTCAACCGGAACATCCTTGTGAAACAGGTCGCCCATAGAGTTTACAAACACCACTTTCGATTTTTTCCATTTGTAAGGTTCATAAAGCGATTCCTGATGAATTGTGAGATTAAATCCATTTTTATATTTTTCCTGTCCCATAGCTTGAAGCCTGCGTGCCATAACTTCGGCATAACAATGTTTGCAACCGGATGAAATTTTATCGCAACCCGTAACAGGATTCCACGTCATTTCAGTCCATTCTATTTTTGTTTGAGCCATGGTTATGCTGCTAACAATTTCATTTAATTACAAAATTATTTTCTCATTTCTTTCGCCAAATAAATTTCACATCTTTCCAAGTCCGCCTTTTTTTACCCCCTAAATCCCCCAATTGGGGGACTTCTACGCGCTCCTTCGCACATGTGAAAGGCTTGTGATAACAGAAATTTTTATCTTTTCAACGACTTCGTTGATATTATTTAATATTTCTTCATTTGTAAATCTTAATACTTCCAATCCCAATTCATTCATAAAATAATTTCTTCCTTCATCTCTTTCTTTAACATCACCAAGCAAATGAATATTTCCATCTACTTCAATGACAAGTTGTGCTTTGTGGCAATAAAAATCAGCGATAAAGCGGGAAACAGGATGTTGTCTTCTAAAATGCAATCCATTAATTTGTTTTTTGTTTATTTTTTCCCACAAATGTTTTTCCGCATTAGTCATATTTTTTCGCAGTTCTCTTGCTCTTTCAAAAATAACAGGAGTCGCTCCGAAAAAAAATTCCGCTTCTATTGTTTTATTTACTTTCATTTTATTTAGTCCCTCCTCCCCATTTGGGGAGGTTGGGTGGGGTTTTAAGCTGCTAATACTTCATTTAATCGGTTAAATTACATATAATTTTCTTGTAAAATGCAATTATCAGTCATGCAAGCTTAGTAAATATTTGAATTGCCTCCGAGTGTTTTGTCGAAACTATTTTTTGATTATGGTATGTAACCCCACAAGCAATATAAACTTATACCGCTTGGCAAAATATAACCGGCGAAAAATTTTGTAGGCAAGATAAATTTTTCTCGGAAATATTTGTCCAATTAAAAAACTATTTAACTTTAGAACTTTTAAACATTGAACTTTAAACATTTTTTAAACTTACACATATATGATAACCGAACAACTTATTAATCCCAAAAGTATTGTTGTTGTTGGCGGTTCAAATACCATCAGCAAAACCGGCGGTAAAGTCCTGTTCAATTTAAAAGACGGACATTTTAAAGGCGAAATATTTGTGGTTAATCCAAAAGAGCCGCAAGTGCAGGGATTGAAAGCTTATGCAGATGTTAAGGATTTACCGCAGGTTGATCTTGCCATTCTTGCTATTGCCGCAAAATATTGTATTGAAACCGTTGAGGTTCTTGTTAAGCAAAAAAGCACAAAAGCATTCATCATTTTATCCGCCGGATTTAGTGAAGAAAACGAAGAAGGCGCCCGGCTTGAAAAACAAATTGTTGAAATTATTGATAGCGTCAATGGTTCATTGATAGGGCCGAATTGCATAGGGTTTCTGAATTCCAATTACAGCGGGGTATTTACTACCCCAATACCTAAACTTGATCCGATGGGCTGTGACTTTATCTCCGGTTCGGGCGCTACGGCAGTGTTTATTATGGAATTAGGACTTCCTAAAGGATTAACTTTTTCAAACGTTTACTCTGTTGGTAATTCAGCGCAGATGGGGGTTGAAGAGGTTTTGAAATATATGGATGAAAGTTTTGATCTGGTGCGTAGCTCAAAAGTGAAGTTACTTTATGTAGAAAACATAAAAAACCCGGTTATGCTTTTAAAGCACGCATCATCATTGATACGCAAGGGTTGCAGGATTGCTGCGATAAAATCAGGTTCTTCCGTTGCCGGAAGTCGCGCCGCTTCGTCGCATACAGGCGCTCTCGCTTCTCCTGATGCGGCGGTAGATGTGTTGTTTCGTAAAGCCGGTATTGTCAGGTGTTACAGCAGGGATGAACTTACAACTGTGGCTTCTGTCTTTATGCATAAAGAACTAAAAGGTAAAAATATTGCAATTATCACGCATGCCGGGGGACCAGCTGTTATGCTCACCGATGCGCTTTCAAACGGCGGACTTGATGTCCCGCATATTGAAGGACCGAAAGCAAAAGAACTTTTAGAAAACTTATTTCCCGGCTCATCAGTTGCGAACCCTATTGATTTTCTGGCAACCGGAACGGCTGAACAATTAGGTAAAATCATTGATTATTGCGAAGATAAATTTAACAATATTGACGCAATGGTTGTAATTTTCGGCAGCCCTGGCTTGTTCGAAGTATATGATGTATACAGGCTATTAGACGAAAAGATGAAGACTTGTAAAAAACCAATATTCCCTGTTTTGCCCTCAATAATAAATGCTGAAAAAGAAATAAAAGATTTTTTATTAAGGGGAAGAATAAATTTCCCAGAAGAAGGATCGCTTGGAAATGCTTTGACAAAAATCTTTTATACTCCTAAACCGGCCCCTGAAAAAACCGAACTGCCAGAGATTGATAAAGACAAGATTCGTAATATTATAAACAGTGCATCAAATGGATATTTGTTACCCGATGCCATTCGGTCATTGCTTGATGCAGCAAGAATACCAAGAGCAGAAGAGGTTGTTGTAAAGACAAAGGAAGATGCACTTAAAGCAGCAGAAAAACTAGGATACCCGGTGGTAATGAAAGTGGTCGGACCTGTTCATAAATCAGATGTTGGCGGAGTTGTGCTGAATGTAAAAGACTCAAAAACTGTCGGCATTGAATTCGGAAGAATGATAAAAATAAAAGATACGACTGCAATTCTCATTCAACAGATGCTTTCGGGTATTGAATTATTTGCCGGCGCTAAAAAAGAAGAGAAATTCGGACATATTGTGCTTTGCGGACTTGGTGGTATATTCATCGAGGTATTAAAAGATGTAAATTCAGGACTTGCTCCATTGACAAAAGATGAAGCCATAAGAATGATTCGTACACTTAAAGGTTATGGTATCATAAAAGGAGCCAGAGGACAGGAAGGAGTAAATGAAGATATTTTTGCTGATATTGTCATACGCTTATCTGCACTTGTTATCGCAGCTCCTGAAATATTCGAAATGGATTTGAATCCCTTGTTGGGCAGGAAAGATAAAGTTGTTGCAGCAGATGCAAGAATAAGAATTGAAAAATAATAAATGTGGCGGAGTTATGCTCAACCGTAAATAAGTTTTGCGGGTACTTCCTTTGCCATCACATTGATATCTGATTCACTTACTCCCTGCGCCAATAATGTTTTTATAAACATCTTCCAGCCGGGTACGGGATTGTTTCCAGGTTGTCCGGCATCAGTTATCAGAACGAGCTGTTCAGCACCTTTTTCTTTTATGAGTTCTTTTATTAAAGCAAAAGAATAATCGAAAGCAATGATCCAGTTCTGCATTCCCGCCCAAGGAACGCATGAACATTCAGCAAATTCAAGATATCCGCCAAGGTCAATCATTTCTTTCGCTTCAGCAGGATTTAATATTGTCATTTCCTGTGTTACGTGATCCAGCAAAACTTTCACATTCATTTTTTTCTTTTTCACATATCTTAAAATAGCCGCCTTTTCTTCATTCGAAATATGACAGGAAGATAACGCCACTCTTTCGCATTTTGAATTATCATTATACTGTGCCAGCAAATCGAGGACGTCTTTCATTTCTTTGGTAAGTTCATCAGCTCCTTCGGTTACAGCTATTCCGCCCGTGGCGCCCATTGCCTGTTTCTGGTGTTTTGCATCTAATGATGGCAACCATACCTCTTTACATTTTCCGTAATCAAGAGCTGTTTTAACAGCCTTCAGATTCATGCCGCCAACTGTTTCATTCAGGACTATTCCTCCGTAAACTTCCACCGGTTTAAATTCAATTCCGGCTTTCGCTTTTTCTTTTGCCATACGGTTAAGAAAGTCCTGAATAATAATTGCGCAGTTGTTCGACATGGTGTTGTGGTCCTTGAAAACAAGGGCTTTCATTCCGGCTTCGCTCGCTTCTATGCATGTTTCAACCATCGTGGGTCTGCCCGGCAACCAGCCTCCTAACGGAGCGCCATGAATATGAACATCTATGACGCCTTTCAGGATTTCTTCAACTTTTTCAGGTTCTACAGGTGTCCCCGGATTAAAATATAGATACGGCCATGCAGGATGCGAACGTTTTTTTAATTCTTCTTCGGTGATTACTCTGCCGAAAGGGCGTTTTGCCCATTCTTCGTTAGCTTTACTCATAATTGAATATCATGTGATTGGTTTGTCGTTTTTATAGATACAAATTTTAGTGTGATTGACTATTTTGACACTACGGAAACTGTTCCTTTAAGTATATTATCCAAAGGATCTCTTAAACTGATGATATAATAGTAGGTTCCTGGTGAAACCAGATTCCCGTTATATGTGCCGTCCCATCCATCCTTTCCTTTATAGAGCACCTGTCCCCAGCGGTTAAAAATTTTAAGGTCCAGACCTTTTACAAAAATATCATTGACGCCATCTACATTACAAGGAGTGAATGCATTGGGTATGGGTTTGATTTCAATGGACAACGAATCTCCTTCCACGCCACAGCCGTTGTCGGTGGCAATTACTGAAACCACAGGCGTGCCAGTCAGGGAAGAAGTCGTATAAACATTGCTGCTGCCCGATTGAACAAGAACGTTGTCAATGTAAAAATAATAATTGTCATAACCTGCCGGAATAGCAGTAAATGTAATGGTTTGGCCAATATAAATATAAGATAGAACGGCGTCACTTGATATATCTATGTCAGGAACAGTAGTAATAGAAACAATGGTTTGTGCTACGGCAGAACAACCATTTGTATCAGAAACCGTGACTGTATAAGTTCCCGCAGCATCAGTTGTAGCGCTGATTATGGAAGGGTTCTGAGAAAAACTGCTGAAACTGTTCGGCCCCGTCCATGAATAGGAATTACCACCCGAAGAAGTAAGGTTAAGTGTGCTTTCTTCGCAAACGGGACTGTTGCTGCTTGCCGATGGTGAAGGATTTGCATTGATTGTCACAATAATATTATCCGTATCCGTACATCCATTACTTGCTGTTACCAGAAGAGTATATGTTGTTGTAGCAGCAGGATTAGCTACCGGATTGGGTATTGTCGACGAACTTAGTCCGGTCAAAGGGCTCCAGCTGTAGCTTCCCCCGCCGTTGGCATTGAGTTGGGCTGAATCGCCCGGGCATAATGCTACATCAGATCCTGCATCTGCACTTGGAGCAACCGTATCCTGAGTAATTATAATACTTTCTTCATCCGTACATCCGTTTACCACAGTTACTGTTACGGTATATATCCCGGGTGAAGTTATGGAAGCACTGTCATTGCTGCCTAAACTTCCACTCCAGGAATACGTCCCGCCACCTATCGCTGTAACACTGATTGATGTCGTTGTACAGGTCAGTTCTGTTGTACCGCTGTTATTGGTAATGTCCGCAGTTGGCGCAGCAATATCTTGTGTAATGGTGATACTTTCAGTATCTGTACACCCACTAGTAGTTACAGTAACTGTATATGTACCGGGTATCGTTATTGCAGTATCGGCATTGCTGCCTAACCCGCCGCTCCATGCATAGGTTCCGCCGCCTGTTGCGGTTACACTTATTGACGTGGCGCTACAGGTCAGTTCTGTCGTGCCGCTATTATTGGTAATACCAGCAATAACTTCAGAATATACTGTAACAGTGATCTGGTCAACATCCGAATCTCCCACATTATCGGTTACGGTTACTGTATAGGTGGTTGTTGAAGTAGGAGTTGCTGTGGGATTAGCTATGGTGGCATCATTCAGACCTGTTATAGGTAACCATGCATACGTATAAGGCCATGTTCCGCTTGAAGCTGTGGGGCTTCCTCCAATAACAACACTTCCTCCATTGTTCGGATGGCATATTGTAGCATCAGGGCCGGCATCAGCAATAAGGCTGGGAGAAAAGCATGCCGTGGTATTTGAAATTTCAATAGAAAACGGTGAAATTGCGCCACCGGTTCCGTCTACAACCAAGTAATAAGTTTCTCCAATTGTCATTCCAGACAAATTTAATTGCATATTAGCATCAGAGCCATTAAAATATTGAGGACTGATGTAGTCATCATTAAGAAGATCTTTTGGGCATCCACCCGGCAATATTTCCCAGTCATTTGCCACACACGTGTCACCGCCAGATTTTATTTTAAGCGCTATTATTTGCAAACTTGCTGTAATACCGGATATTGTCATATATGAAGTTGTAGCTGAAGGTACAAAATGAAACCATGCAGAATTATTTTGTGCTCCGTTCCAGCTGCATGAAGGGCTCCAGAAAGAAGAAGTAGTAGATGGGTCGGTAGCAGCATCCCCCGGGTTTTCAAATCCGTTATTTGTTCCGATAGTAATAGTTCCTGTGCCAATACACTCGCTTTTTGAACATGTATCGTTTGCATATGAACTGATTATATTATTGTAAACCAACGCAGGCGCAAAAACAAGATCAACATGGTTATATCTGCATCCTTGTTGTACGCCGTTTTCTGTAATTGTCACAGTCCAGGTGCCATTTGGATCTTCACCATATAAATTGTTAAATGACGAACCTGTATTTATCTTATAATAACCTATATGCCATGGTTCGGCACTTCCCGCATATACACTTGGATATTGCAGAATGCCGTCATCGGATCGGAATTTAACATTAATTTCATTTGCAGTATTCGGGAAAGAGGATGGAATAGCCGGATCACCGACAACTATTGTAATATTTGTACCTGCAGGCGATTGCAAAATAATGGTGTATCTTGAAAAGCTGTAACCGGCGTCAGCCTGGCTTCCTAAATGTATATTTACCTGAACAAGCTCTGATGAAGCGTCAAGTACGGAAGGCAATCCACTTACAGTAATTGTTTTCGTAAGCGTTGCATTCCATGAATTTGGCGCTGTAGCTACATTATTGGTAAAGGTTTGTGCTGTTGAGTCAAGTATCCGAAAGAACAAAAACAGTAGTAGTAGAAAAAAAGTCTTTTTTGTACTATAAATTTTGTTGCAACGCTTTAAAAAAGATACTCCATATATGAGGATTACAATTTTACGATTGTTCACAAGTATTAAATTATAGTTTATAAAAAAAATTGCTCTTGGGTTGGCATCCCTGCTATATTGTGATTTTACAATTAGGAATGCCAAGTGTACTTTCTTTTACAAAGATAGAAAAAAACCTAAAGAAAAGCATTTTGATTTTTATCTATAAAAATTTCTTTATTTTGCTATGTTACAAAGCTATCTTTACTGCATGGTTTTGTATGTATGAACTTATATTTATTTAAATAACCAATTGCCCGAATCCCAGCAAATACCCCAATTTCCTATAAGTCCAGGGATATGGTGAATCGAGCTGTAATACTTTTTGCCAATTGTTTCTTAGCTCATTTATATCATTTTGCTGCCACATTGCGCTCAATAACAGTCCCATATTATCCGCATATTTACCTATGGCCTGCGCTCCTATTACTTTTCCTGATTTCAGGATTACTCTGAGATAATCGGTGTTTTTTTCTTTTTCAATAATTGTTATATCATTTTTTTCTTTGACCTGCTTCATTGTTTTTCCGAATGATGAAGCATACGTTTTAAAGAAATGCGCCCTTGCAAAAGGATAAGCGCCTGTGTAATTAACATCGTAGTCGGATATGTTTTTTGCAATAATATCAGCTTGTTCAATGGCATTATGTTTTAACTGAAAATTGCAGTTTTCAGTTGAAAAAGCATCAGGCGTCTCTGCGCAATCGCCACAGGCGTATATGTTTTTAACATTGGTTTCCATTTTTTTATTAACCAAAATTGCCCGTCCTGTTTGTACTCCGGCTGATTCTGCAAGCGATTTATCCAACACCACGCCTGTTGCTATTACCACAGTATCACATGGGATTTTGCGTTTATCGGTTGTAATACCGGTAACATTTGTACGACCTTCTATACTTATTACTTTTTCGCCGGTAAATATTGAAATGCCGTAATTATTCAGCGCTTTTTCGAGCAACCTGGCAGCAGGTTCATCAAACATAGTTGGCAAAATCCAATCTAAAAGTTCAATGATAAAGACATTATATCCTTTTCTTTTAAGCGCTTCCGCTGCCTCGATCCCTATAGCGCCCGAACCAATAACAACAGCAGTTTTGCCTTTATGAGAATTTAATTTGTCGGCTTCAAAAAGTTGTTTGCAACTGAATACGCCTTTTTTATTTATGCCTTTGATTTCAGGAATAAAAAGATTTCCGCCATAAGCCAGAATAATTTTATCGTATTTAAATTCATTACCCTTTTCAGTAATTGCTTTCTTTGATTTAGAATCAATCGAAATAGCTTTATTATCAAGGATAAGATTGATATTATTCTTTTTATAATCATCAATATTTTTTCTGAAAATTACATCTCTTGTCACTTCGCCGCTTATAAAATATGGCAGGGAACAAGGATCGTATTCAGGAAATTTTTCCGCTGAAATAATTGTGATATCGCATGGATAGTTTAAATGCCGGAGTGTAAAGGCAACATGGTTACCCGCTATTCCGTTTCCTATGATGACGATATTCATGGTCGAACTATTTTTTTAAAGCCCCAAATTCCAAGCTCCAAGCCCCAGGTCCCGATGAAAATACCGGTTATGGAATTTGAAGCTTGGAATGTGTCCTGCCGCTCTGTTTCCTTCTTTTTGAACTTGTAAGAAATCCTTACAAGTTGAACTTTCATCCAATTCGCCTTTTTCAGTGGTATAAATTATTATCTGCGAATTATTTTCCATTGCTTTTTATTTTTTGTCAGATAAATTTGTTTATTCTTTTACAAATTTTTTCATCGAAATTCCCGGCAGGCACGGCCTTTTCCATTTTCAGTTGACTACAATTTGTAGCCAACAGGCTACCTTCTGCTTTAAGCCTGGTTTTTAACACACTCCAATACTTTCGTGCATTTGGGCTTCCGGTAAGTATTTTTATTACATCTACAATGCTGAAATACCATTTTTCATGTTCATCGTCCCATGCAGTACGAACCTTTTTGCTTTCAAATAATTTGATGGCAGTTTCTTTGGTCATATATATTTATTATGAATCTTGAATTTTAAATTATGTTTACATCGCTGAAGGCAAATACTTTGGGATGTTTAGTTTATAGTAATATTTTATTCTACTTGATAATGTGCTTGCAAATACGATAGCTATTTCCCCTCTACAATTTTTATTTCATCTTCGGTTAACCCATATAACTCATAAACCAGATTGTCTATTTGCGTATCGAGGGCTTTGCATTTTTGTTCGTAGTAGTTTTTGTCTTTATCGGTTTTAGCAGTTTGCAGTTGTTTTTTTGCTTCGAGCATTTGCTCCACTAATTGAACCATTTTATCGTGCTTTTCTTTTTCGGATTTGTTGTTGAAATCAATTTTGCAAATAGGAATTGCTTCAATTTCTGACTTTTTTATTTTAGGAAATATAGATTTGAAATCCGAATTATTTTTTAACCAAAACCATCTACCTAAACTGCTATTAATAATGGCTAAAAAGAATTTTAGTGCATATTCGCTTATTGAAATTATATTATAAAGAGTGTTTAAAGTATAATGATTTTGTTCGTCGTAAGTTGCAACAGGAGTTTTACCAATTTGACGAATTAATATTTTCGGATTCAAAAAATATTTTTCATTCCTTTTCCTATGTAGCCAATCACCATAATGAACAAAGACATTTCTCCAATTCAGCATATATGTATTTATATCTTTACCATCTAAAACTTTTTTCCATGTTTTATCACTCTCATTATTACATAAAAAATCTGCTTTGGTGTCACTTCCATGACTCCCTCCTAATTGAATTCCTATACAAATTTCTGTTACCTCTCCAAGTTTAATAGAAGGTTTTAAAATTTTATTTAGTAATTCTTCAGAAATATCGTCAATTGCGACATTGAATTTGAAATTTTTGTTTGATAAAAATCTTTCTTTAGGAATGCTTTGCAATTCTTCATTTTCAATTCTAATCAAACTATCACCTTTACTTTTTTTAGTTTCAATTACTAATATTACTGTTTCTACTTGAGCCTTATCAAATACTCTGTTCTTAAATACGCGAATTGTTTCTAAAGAATAATTTTCTAAAATCAGTTTTCTGATTTTAGCTGCATTTTCATTTACAAGAATAGTGTTAGGAATTATAAAACTAAACCTTCCATTTTCTTTTAAAATTGAAAGTGCCCTTTCACAGAAGAAAACATAGAGATCATATTTTCCTCCATATGATTGGTATTTTGTAGAAATATAATTTTTCACTTCATTATTAAAAGTCTCTCTCCCCAAAACATACGGAGGGTTTCCAATCACAGCATCAAAGCCGCCTTTAATTTTACTTTTATATGGTATCATTGGATCGTTCACTTGGGCTATATCATTATCTCTTTCTTCGTCTATTCCAATATCTGGTATAAAAATATATCCTTTCTCTGTTTTACTTTTAAATACCTCAGGAAAAGCATATTTAAAATCCATCGGATTTATTTTGCGTTCTTCCTCTGCACTTACTTTAAT
>JBBAAT010000046.1:0-12482 GCA_041658145.1 Bacteroidales bacterium
TCGACACATGAAAACATCAAACATCATATTGATAATATTTATTAGTCTTATTAGTACCGGCGTTTTTGCCCAGGATATAAACAGAACAAAAATTGATGAAAAATCGCAGATGGAAGTGCTGATAGGGTTATGTAATCGCGATGGATTAAAATCCAATCTTTTTAAAACATATTACGAATCGGAATATACTGCATATACCCCTGATGTGTCAACAGTAAATAATTTAAAGACCATACTTTTAAACAAAAATATCAAGGTTACAATTGTAATGGGTTCTTGGTGCGGCGATAGCCAGGAGCGAGTTCCCCGCTTTTATAAAATAATTGATGCACTCGGATTTTCTGAAACGAATGTTTTAATTTATTGTGTTGACAGGACAAAAAAAACCGACCTGCCTACCGGACAGGCAGGCAAAGGCGAAACTGATAATTTGGGAATTCAGTTTGTTCCCACATTCATTTTCTATAAGGATGGCAAAGAGATTGGCCGAATCACGGAATCGCCAAAAGAGACATTGGAAAAAGACATGCTTATTCTCCCACTTTAACTCTTATGCCTTCTGAATGAGCGCTGAATTCAGGCGCATACATACATTGTATTGTGGATATCCCATTTGAAAAATCCCCTTTATGAGTAATCACTAACGGATATTCAAAAACATAAGTACCCTTGCGTAAATAAGAGAAGAAGAAATTTGTAGATGCATCGCGGGTGCTTTCATAATAACCCAAACCATCCTGGTATTTGTATTGAGAAAAAACATTGATGGGTTCAAAACCTGATGCCCGCATATCTTTCATGTGAACATATTCCATGTCGCGATCAACACGCAGTTCAATTCTTACTTTAATTTTATCGCCCACTGCGAGCTTGGTCGTTTCAGTAATTGGTTCAATGACAGGGCCTGTATCAGAGGTTTTTTGCAGGAACAATTTCTTTTCAAGTTTCAATGGCGTTTCTGCCGGTGTGATCTTGTCAAGCTGTTCAAAATACTGCCAATACAAGGCTCCCCATGAAACACCTTCATCTGTTTTCGTAACGGTTACCTTACCCATTTCCGGAGTTATTTCTTTTCCGCTCCATGAAGTTTTGAAATATCCGGTACCGGCTTCTACTTTCACATTGTCCATCTTTTTTGGGTCAATAACCTGGTCGCCAACTTTGATCTGCACTAGCTGATCAGAAACAAGCCAATTGGCTCCTCTGAGCAGTAATGCATAACACGCTTCTGCTGTCGCTTTGGTTGTTTTCCAGTCTTGTGTCTGTTTTTGTTTTAGCAGCCATACTTTAAGATTATCTACTGCTACGGAATCATTTGCCACTTCATCAAATGCTTCGATCAGCAAAGACTGTGTTTCAATGGGCGCCTGGTACCAGTAATAACCGCCCGACATATCTTTCCAGTACATTCCCATTTCATCGTTAGTAAGAGAATTTTCTTTTAACGATTTGATAATATCCATCGGTATGGTTTTATCGCCTGTCCTGTTCAGTGCAAGCGCTATCATACCTTGCAGGTATCGGCTGTTATCAAGCCAGTATTTTTTTGCCTGTCCCACATAATAATTGTATGCATCCTTGTTCTTATTCTCAATGTTAATATCCTTCAGAAAATAACTGCGGGCATATAAATACTGTATTTCGAGGCCGCTGATATGATTTTTTTCAAGTTCCTGCTTTGAATAATATTTCTTCAGCCATTCATAATCTTCATTGATCCTGTCGTCAAGATATCTTACGCCGTCTTTTACCATGTCCCAGCATTTCGTATCTTCACGTATATTTTTAACGCCCAGATTATCAAGATGTCCGAAACCGGTAACAATATACTGCGTAATATATCTGTCGTCTTCCATTCCTCCAAACCACGGCCATCCTCCGTTGGGAAACTGCATTTTTTCAAGTTTTTTTAAGGCTTTATCAAGTTCATAACTCATTTTGTTCAAATCAAAAAGTAATGCCACTCTCTGCTTCCTTTCTGTTTCGTTCTTTGCATCAAGAACCCAGGGGGTTTCTTCAAGCATAAGCGATTTCAGATCTTCATTTTTTTCAAGATTTGATAACAATGCGTCAGGTGTCAGATTTTTCCAGCTGTCAAACACCGCTTTTATCTTCGGATGTGAATTGGCAATATGAGCGGCTATACTGTTTGCATAAAAACGGCTGAAAATCTGTTCGGCACAATCATAAGGATACTCCATCATATAAGGTAATGCTTGTATTGCATACCATGCAGGATTCGATGTGAATTCAAGTGTCAGCTTGTGGTTTCTTAATGTTGTGGATGATTTAGAATTTACCAGCTTGGCAAATGTAAATTCCTTCGTCTGCTTGCTACGGATTGGCAAAGGCATCGTTTCAGTAACCAGCATCCTGTTATTAAGAACAGGAACGACCATCTCTTCACCATCGCTGAAGCTACCTGATTTTGCAACTACTTTATACTTAATAGCGCCAATCCCTTCAGGTATTTCAATATCCCAGATCAATGCCGCACTTTGGCCTTTCGATGCCGTAAATGTTTTTATGCAATTTGTATTTTTACACAGGTCATCAATATCTTTTTCGGTTGTGGCATCAAAAAGAAATAGTTGTGCCTGTCCTGTCATTTCTTTTTCCGTGAGATTGGAAACTTTTGCCGTAAATGAAATCTTATCGTTCTCTCTGAAAAATCTTGGTGGGTTAGGCACTATCATCAGGTCTTTCTGGGTTACAAGTAGTTTTTCAATCTGTCCGAATTTTAAATCCTTCGTATGTGCAAGCCCCATCATTTTCCATCTTGTAAGAGCTTCCGGAATGGTGAAAGAAATAATAACATCGCCGTTTTCGTTGGTTTGTAATTGCGGATAGAAAAATGCAGTTTCGTTGAAATTAGAACGCGCCTGAACGCCAGCCAGATCTACATTCCCTGATTCTTCTGTTTCCCCGCTTAAATTACCGTTTCCTTGAGCCGGCACATTTTCATCGTTTTTAGCCGTAGCGCCTGTTGTAGTAACAACAGTAGATTCTTTATCTTCTTCTGCTAACTCCAACTTCGTTATATCTCCGGGAGATTGCTTTGCCATCATTACAGGCTGTTCTGATCTTTCACCACTTTTATACCTGTTATTGTTATAGCCTCTACCATAATTAAAACCAAACCAGTTAAGCTCATCATATTTCCTGTAAACTGGATATGGATAAATGTCTTTATAAAACGAATAAGAATTTGAAGAATTAGTATAAAAACAATAATAACTATCCCAATATAAAGAAGAATAGAAGGAGTTGTAAATATTAAAATACCAGTAGTTGGGCTTAAATGCGTCAAGTGATGCATCATACATGGCAGCAAGCATTTCTGCCGCAACTTTATCACCATTTTTCCCTTTTATTTTAATCTTCCATTCTTCCTTCTGCCCGGGCTGAAGCTTATCTCTGAATGTTTCAAATTCAAGATCGAGTTTTTTGTTTGTGAACGGAACCGTTACTATTCCCTTGTCAGTGAAATACCTGTTATGTTTTACTGTGAAAAGATGAATAGCTATACCACCACGATATTCCTCTTTAATTGGTATATAGATCAGTTTTTGCTCATTGTTTAATTTCAACCATTCCTTGCTTAAAATCTTTCCGTCAAATTCCACTTCATAAAGGAATGTAGTATTTTCATCTTTTGTACCTATGATAAATGAAGCGCTGTCGCCGGGTTCGCATTCATCTTTTATCATTGTAAAATAATTGATGGCATTATCGGGAGTTTGTTTTTCCTTTTTGCCATAAACTGTGAAATAGGAATAATAGTCAACATCTTCGCCGAATTTGTCTTTGGTTTTTGCTTCCAGCACATAGTATCCGGGCTTCCAGTCGCCAAGGTCTTTTATTTTAATCAGCGAATCTTTTGGAGTTTCAAAAGTTGTTTCAAATACATTAACACCTTTTTCCCATTTATACATATTGTTTTCATCATCATATAAATCATAAGGGAAAGCCTTGTAATACTCTTCTTTTGTCATCACATATTTATCCGGTTTGTTCCATTGCCTGTCGCGGAAAATCTTTTCCGGTTGTGTCAGTTTGTAAATTTTAACTGTGCCGGCAGCAGGTTCTTTTTCGCCATTAAGATTTGTTGTAGAAAGTTTGTATTCTCCTTTGTCGGATTTTTCAAGCTGCGTGGGAACATTTACAGAAATGTTCAACGACTTATATCCTACCATTACGTATTTCTGTGCGGAATGTGTTTCTCCGTTGATGTCAGTTACATCTGCATAAACAGTGTAAGTGAATGTCGGTGTATATTTCTTCGACACACTAAGATCGGGAATGGCTTTGAAGGTAACTGTAAATTCGCCTTTGTCATCTGTTGTTGTTATACCATTGGTGATTTCCATTTGTGGTGAATTTGGATAATAACCTCTCCACCAATACCACCAATATGGGAATGTAGCAGTTCTCACAACGCGGTATTTTACATCTGCATTGTCAATCACGTTTCCGGCATAAGCAATTGCTCTTCCTTTTACAGTAACGGTTTCATTTAATTTGTAACTGCCTTTTATTGGGTCAATTTTTACTTCGAATTTTGGTCGCTTATATTCTTCTACCGAAAAATATTGAGAACCACTGCCATTGGTAATGTATACCTGTCCTGTGATTGCAGCAGGCGCCGTAAATGTTCCGGTAAAAGTTCCATAATCATTTGAGGTTAATTCCAATTCAGATACTTTCTGATAATTCACATCATAGAAGGTTACTGTGGTTTTTTTGTTGGGTACAATATCATATTTCTTCCCGGTTTTATCGCTTTTCAGCAATATACCCTTAAAATAAATAGTCTGACCTGGGCGATATATTGCCCTGTCGGTAAAGAAAAAAGTTTTAAAAATATTGAAATAATCGGAATCATAATTTTTATACTGATAAAAAGTATTCTTTGTCACGAATCTGTCATTTCCATAACTGAAATCAATCCAGAAATAGCGGTAATCAGTGGCTGCCGGAATCCCGAAATATCCATTCTCGTCAGATGTAAATTTTACCCATTTAATTTTTTCGTATTCGCGGGTAATGTAATTATACGAACTTGTATAAGCTTGAGCGGATGCATTCTTCAGAGGCAGGCCGGTTTCTCTGTCAACCATATAAAAATCAATGGCGCCTTTATCCTTTGCTCTGTTTACAAAACTGATGTTTGTAATCCAGAAATCGGCGTAAGCAATAATTTGATCCTTCACCGAAAACATTTTATTGTTAGATGCAAGAATTACATAAAACCCAAGCGGTAGCTCAGGCATCTTAACCTCAACCGAATGCTTCTGATAATCACCGTCATCAGGAAGAATCACACTCCATTCCTTTAAAACAGGCTGTTTCAGATACTTTTTGATAATATCTTCACCATATACTTTTTTTGTCAGATTCTCATTCTCGTCATAAGTTATATTTAAAATACGGAAAGTAATATCACTGACATTCTTATATGCCATTAATGCCCTGAATGCTTTATCAGGAGCATTGCCTTCTTCGAAGGTCATATCGATCGATTTTTGAAGAAGCTGATATCTCAGATTTTTGCAATTGACAGCACCGTATGATGCAGGATAGGTTTTAATGGCAACATCGCATTTTTCAATAGCTTTTTTAATCAGCCATTTATAGTCATCCGATTTTGAAGGATCGTAAGAATTTCCTTTGTTATTATATTCAGTTGCTATGGCATAAGCAACATCTGTAGATGAAGGGAATTTTGAAAACTTAGATTCAAGGTTAATCAACGCCTGTAAATACAAACTGTCTTTAAGATCAAGTGTTGCATTCGCTTTCACAAATTTCAACCTCTTTAAATCCACGTCAATAAGCGCTGCCGGATCAGGGTCGTTTGCATGAAAAGCAAGCAGGTCCTGAAGAATTTTGGCGGCATAATATTTTAGTGAAAGAGAATCTTTTGATGTTATATCCATCTTTGAAAATTCGCTGAAAGGCTTGAAATAATCTTCGCTGTTAATTTCAAATTTATATATGGGTTTTGTCAGTTCTGATTCATCATTCATAAAGAAATCCACTGCCCTGTGAGCAAGAAAATCATAAAGAGTAACCCTTAAATTCTTAGATATAGAATCTTTAATGATGATGTTATCATAAAGATTAAGTTTGGTTTTTTTGAGGTTGTCTATATCCTGCAGCGAACTGACATAATTATAAATAACTTCTTTTACTAATTTTTTGAGGTCCCATGTTTTGATGTCATCTTCTTTGAAATTCACTGTTTCAGTGCGGTTCATCCATTTGTACCTGTTCATGGAATAATACCTCCAATACATTTCTGCAAGCACAGAATGCAGTATTGGTTTAATAGGAAAAGCAACTGTACTTATTTCGGTTTTCAGGTCTTTAATGCTGTTTTCATAAGAATCTTCCTTGTAAGTATTTTCAAGTTTCATCTTATACAGTATTGCTTTTACAAACTGAGGAGCATTATTTTCTTCCTTAGCTTGTTTATAAATTAGCAATACTTCGTCAAGCGCCGATTTACTCAAGCCTTTTGCTATCAGTGAATCTACTTTTTCCCATGCCTTGTCATAATTAATTTTAAATTCAATACCAACTGTTTTGACGTCTTTCTTTTCTTTGGTCCCGCACATGCGGGATTGTTTTGAAATGTAATTCCCGGCAAACACAAGGATAGTGAATGCACTGATTAATAAAACAAGTTTTGTTTTCATAAGTGTAGATGCTGGATTTAAGTTTGAAGTGCAACAAATTTAGAAAAAATTTCATTATGAATAAAAAAAGGGGCATTTCGCCCCCTTTCCATATAAAATCAATAAAGATTATTTACAGATAGTAATGTCCCTGGTGGTAAGGCCATCCTTGGTTTCAATCTGCAGATAATATATACCATCTGCAAGATTGGAAGTATTAACAGTAAAATTGACGCTGTTCACTTCGTTGCTCAAAATAAGCTGTCCATAAACATTGAGAAGTTTTATCCAGCCAATCTTTGCGGAAGAATATATATTCAAAACATCTTTAGCAGGGTTTGGGTAAACATTGATAATGGTATTGACTGTGTTTTCAGTAATTCCTGTAACATCGGTGATGTTAATATCATCAAGGAATAAGATATACTTATCTGCAGCACTATTGCAATGGAATCCGATATAATAAACTCCTGTTGAAGAAACCGTGAAATCGGCTCCGCCATGAGTATAAGTAACATTGGTTAGATTCGGGTGATCTGCCAGCATTGTTGTTAAAGAAGCTGAAGAAGAAGAATTACCAATATGTACCATAAAACTTTCAGGATAAGTAGCAGACTGAACTTTATACCAGTAACTAACATGATATGTTTTGCTTGCCTGCAGGCTGATACATTTGGTAATTAACCAGTCGTCGGCAGCAGATGCTGAGTTATAGGAATACTGAGCGCAATAAGGCCCTGTATTTCCTCCTGTAGAAACTATGTTCCATTTGTAGCCGTCATTGTTGACATCTTCAATTACCCATCCGAGAAAATTTTCAGTTGTTTCAAATCCCATAGAATAAGTTGGAGCCGAAGGGGCAATATTTTCAACAGTAAAAGTAAGAGTGTCGTTTGCTGCAATAGCATCACTTGTCAATGCTGTGTATGCTTTAATTGTATAAACGCCAGCGGTTGAAAGGTTGGCTTGAGTAGAGAATGTGTAATTAAGATATCCGCCTGCAGGAATTGACGTGGTAATAGTTTCGATAACAGAAGTTCCGCCATTTATTTTATAAGATACCGGAACGTTGTTAATGGCAGAAGCACCAAAGTTCTCAACAACAACTGTGATATCTTCATTCCCTAAACCGCAAGCATCGATTGGAGAAGTTTTTTCGGAAACTCCTGCATCCAGTGCAGGCAATGTAGCATTGTAAGGAATTGCAAAGCCGGTTATTTCTGCGCCGCCTGCAAAGTTGCCAATCAGTGTTGTTGCACCGGTTGCAGTATTTACTGTTACCAGTTTACCGGTTGATAAATCAGCATCATAAGCAGCCATGCATAAAGTATTTGTTGCCCGGTCGAATTCCATATCCTGTGCATAGCTGGCATTGAAACCAATATCGCCGATAGGAGTAACAGCGCCTGTATTTTTATTTACTGAATACAAAGTGTCTGATACAATACCGACAGCATATAAATTACCAAGAGTATCACAGGCAAGATTTATAAGAAGATCACTTGTTGACTGTCCGATAAGTATTGCTGCACCGGAAGCAGTGCTTATTGAATATAAGGAGGAAGCTGAACCATCCCATGATACACTATAAAGTTTGCTGGTTGTATAATCGTACGAAATACCTGAAATGGCTGCGCCAACAGGACCTATTACAGTTCGGACCCCTGTTACGGTATCGAGCGTTACAAGAGTATTGTCGTTGTAAACAACACCATACCACTTGTTAACGCCGCCCCATGTACCGGCGCCTACAAAGTTCTGAGCAGACTGATCAGCAAGCGAAACAATTGTGTTGGGCGCTTGCAGATAGGTATAAGCTGGTCCTGCCGGAAGTGTAGATGATGGATCGTAAGCTACGTAACAATAAACTTTGGTAAGATTTTGCACAGAAATAGCTTGTGTAATGGTATCATTTGAAAAATCCATGTCATTTGCAAGCTGCGTGTACACTTCGATAGTATAATTACCAACTGCTGCAGTCCACGGATCGAAAGTGATCTGTTGTGTGGCACCGGGCGCAAGACTGGTAACAGATTTTGTGGAAGTGTATGTATCGATATTCATGGTCACATCAAATGTGATTGGAAGAGAACCCGCATTTTCAACGGTCGCAAGAGGGTTTACATTGCCGGAGCCAATAATTGGATTCATGTCAATGCTTAACGATGCAGCATCGAAATCGTTATATATTGTAGTCAACAATGTGTCATTGGTATTCACAGTATCACAACTATAAGAAGTATATATTTCTACATTGAACACATGTCCTGGTGCAGAAAAATCATAAGGTTGAAGGAAAGTGAAAATAATAAATGAACCTCCTGCAATGGTGTCAGTAATGGTATCATTATAAGGAGTGCCACTATCAATAATATAAGTTATGGGGATATTAAAATGATCGATCGAGTCGTTATTGGCAACTTTCACTTTTATTGAATCTGAAGTTGTGAGACTATCAGAATTCAATGGTGCAATCAATTGTATAGGCGATATGTCGCAATGAGCAATAGGAGCACCTGCCAGCCAAACAATAGCATTATGATATAAAATCAAACCATCGCCGGTAAATCCCAAAATCGGGCTTCCGTTGTTGGGGTTAACAGGCATCATGTTTATGCTTACAACATTTGGTTTAACTGCAATTGCAATATTCCCGTCTGCCCAGTCAGCAATTTCTGTTGCGCCTGTAGCTAATGTGGGATCCTGGTCATCAAAATCGTTCGAAAGAGTGGATACACCTGTCATGACAGGATGTAAGGGATCTAAAACAGTTCCTAATGAAGTAGCAGCCCATGTGTCAGTTGTTGTTATTCCGAAAGCGGAATAATTTCCAGTGACGTAACCTCCCGCTACCCCCCAGTTGTCATAACTTTTTAAAAAAAGATTTTCAACAACTTTTCCACCGGCATCGAGATAATCTTTAAGAACATCTCCAACCACTGTTCTGTCGCCACCGGAGCTTTCCCATGTGTAATCATTGTACGCAAATACTACATCGTAAGGCAGCAGATCGGCTACTGTCAGAGTTTCAAAAAAAATAGTGTCAAGAACAGTAATTTGCAAATCAGGATATGTTGTCAGACCGGTAACCATTGGTGCAGTGAAAGCATAATCAGGGGTAAGGATCAAAACTTTAATTATCCCTTTGGTTGATTTTAGTCCTTTTGAAATATCAACTACAGTGTTTTGATAATTTAATTTTGCAACAGATGATGCATTTTGCGAATTTTTACAATGCAAATTATACAGAGTAATACTTTTCTGTGTGGCTAAGCCATTTGGCATAATTTGGCCTTTTTGCGCTATTCCGCTTAAACTTATCAGCAGCGTTAAACCTAAAAGTAAATTGATTTTTTTCATGATTTGATGTTTAATTAATAATTGATTTATTGTTTTGAATTCAAGTTTAAAGTCCGACAAATTTAGAAAAATTTTCATTTGTAGTTGTTTTTTTTGTCTATTATTAAGCAATTCCTGAACCTTAATAATACCGCTATGTCCGGGAGCATCCCTGCCTGACTGCGTCACGCAGGCAGGAAAAGAAGTTTTAATAAAAGCTATCAAAACTCTTTCATCGTAACTGATTTGTTTATATTTTTGCATACACACAATTATAAAAATGGACAATAAAGAAAAAGACAACCTTGCCAACATGGTGCTGGCGCCATGGATACAAAAAGCGACCGCTTTGCGCGGGGAAAAACGCTTTGTTGGAGGGAACCAGTTCAGACACTCGATGAGCACCCTGGCAGTGCTGATTGATTACCACTATACTTATGATCCGGTTTTGCTGAAAGCGGCGATCGTTCATGACCTGAAAGAAGATGTACCTGAAACCGATATCCGTAATCTGCAGGGAATTGATAAGGATTCGCCGAAAGTTATCGAACTTATGCTTCAGGTTACCCGAAATAAAGATGAAGATAAAAGCGATTTTTTGAAACGTATAAAAGAACATGGGAGTACCGAAGCCAAAATTATTAAGGTTGCCGACAGAATAAGCAATATGACCGATTTGCATAAAGGCATTTTTGATAAATCGTTTATAAAAAATTATATATATGAAACGGAACATCATATACTTCCCATGGCAATTGAGGTAAATGAAGGTATGGCTTTTGAAATCGGTTGCCTTATTAAAAACAGAAAAGAGCTGATTAATGATACCGATGTATTTTATAAAAGGTCGTCGTCTTGTATTTTCTGTAAGATAGCGGATAAGGAAGCGCCGGCAACAATTCTTTATGAGAATAAGAAAATAATTTCGTTCCTCGATATTATGCCGGTAAATAAAGGGCATATATTGATAAGCCCTGTTAATCATTTTGAATCTTTCACGGAAATATCAGATGAAGTTATTTCCGAAATGTTCTCATTAGCAAAACGGCTGGATATCGCTTTACGAAAATCGGAATACGCATACGAAGCTGTAAATTTATTTATAGCAGACGGAACAGATGCAGGACAGGAAGTGCCGCATGTACATCTGCACATCATACCTAGGGTAAAAGATGACGGTTTTGGATTAAAATTTCCTGCAAATTATTCAGACAAACCTGGTAAGGAAGAATTATTCAATATTGGGAAGCATTTGAAAATGATTTTTGAAAAAAGTTTTTAGTGTATTGTAAACACAAAAATAAAATGTTATACATGAAACGGGATACCTTGCCTACCGGCAGGCAGGAAACCGTACATTTTTTTAAGTCCCAAACTTGTGGTGAGCAAAGCCGAACCATTCCAAATTTCAAGCCCCAAATTCAAAGGGGACTTGTAGCGTAGGTCTTGGTTCTTGAAACTTGGGGCTTTTAAGGAATGTACAAATTTACTCCGTTCGCAGTATAGTTTACACAGATAATTTTATAAATATACTGAATCTTGGCAGCTTTGCCTGTCTGCCGACAAGGCAGGCAAAAGCAAACCTGCCTGCCGTTACGGCAGTACAGGCAGGGAAAGCGAGGAATCTTTATATTTATCCCAGCACAACTTGTCCCGATTTTTCGGGATCAAAATAATATTTAGCCGTAATAATAAATTATTGTAATTTTGCAAAAAAAATATAATATGAATACTATTGTAGTAAGAACAAAAACTATTTCGGAATTTAATTTATTAAAAGAATTACTGAAAAAAATGAGAATAACCTCAAAAGTGCTTACCGAAGAGGAAAAGGAAGATATTGGTTTATTAAAACTTATGCAGGAAGCGGATCGTACTGAGAAAGTACCAAAAGATACGGTAATAGCAAAACTCAGAAAAAAATGAAGATTGAATTTCTCAACAGATTTTATAAAGATATTGATAAACTGACAGTACAAAGGGTTAAAGATGATATTGCCGACGTTATTGAAAACGTTGAAAAAGCAAAAACAATCAGAGATATAAAAAACATCAAAAAATTGAAAAATTTAAAAATTGCATACAGGATAAAAATAGGTGATTATCGTATAGGTATATTTTATGAAAATAATATCATTGAATTTGCGCGGGTAGTGCATAGAAAAGATATTTACAAGGTATTTCCATAAGGTTATCACAAATAAAATTCTTTCAAATCCTCCAGCCTTAAACAGGCGGGCCTGCCGCCATCTGCTTCATAAACAGCGCCGCAGTCAATACAAATTTTATCGTTGAATGTCTTATCGTACCAAATCGCCATGGGAGTTTCCAATATCTCATTTCTTTTCTCACTTATAAATTCAGTAGGAGTATGCCCGAAAATTATAGTATAATTTTCCAAAGCTTTATTATTGTAAAATTCGCTTCGGATGTTCAGCAAATCGTCTGCTGATTGGTGTTTCA
>JBBAAT010000047.1:0-12475 GCA_041658145.1 Bacteroidales bacterium
GTTATCCTGAAGGCTCTCTTATTTCTGACGGAACTTTTCTCTATGGAATGACAGCTTATGGCGGCATAAACGATATGGGAGTCATTTTCAAAATAAAGTCCGATGGAACCGGTTATTCCAGATTATTGAATTTTGCAGGCGCTGCAAACGGACGTCAGCCTTGGGGTTCTCTTATTTCTGACGGAACATTTCTGTATGGAATGACATTTTATGGCGGCACATACGATGTGGGAACAGTATTTAAATATCAGTATTACGTAAACGGCATAGCTGAGAACAATGCGGGAGCCGGTTTTAATGTTTATCCGAATCCAGGCAGCGGCAAATTTCTGATCAGCAGTAATAGGGATATAAGCTCAATAGAAATTTACAATTCCATGGGAAAAAAGGTTTTTCAATCCAAAAATCCACATAAAGAAATTGATATAAGCAATCAAACAAAAGGGATTTATTTTATAAAAATTTATGACGGGCAGACAGTTCTTGCTAAAAAAATTGTCATACAATAAAGATCTTTAAAATGGCAGGGTTTCTTTTCGATAAAATTATTTTCGGGCCGGTTCACAGCCGAAGGCTTGGGATTTCACTAGGCATTAACCTTTTGCCGGCAGGATATAAATATTGTTCTTTTAATTGTATTTATTGCGAATGTGGATGGACAAAGATCAATAACATTGATAAAATTATATTCCCTCCTACTATCGTGATAAAACAATTCCTTGAAAAGAAATTGCGGGAAATGTTTGAAAATGGTGAATTACCTGAGACAATTTCATTTGCGGGCAACGGCGAACCCACGCTGCATCCCGGTTTTCCTGAGATCATTGATTTTACAATAGAACTGCGAAACAAATATTCACCGAGAAGCAACGTAGCTGTTCTTTCGAATGCAACTATGCTGCACATACCTGATATTGTTGAAGCGCTGAAAAAAGTTGACAAAAACATTCTTAAATTAGATGCCGGCACTAAAGAAACTTTCAGGCTGATAAATAACCCTTTAGGCAATATTACTCGGGAAAAAATTGTTAATAATCTCAAACTATTCAAAAAAAAGCTGATCATACAGTCGTTATTTGTTCGCGGTGATTATAACGGAAAACGAGTTGACAACACATCAGAAAAAGAAATTAAACCGTGGCTGAAACACCTGGAAGAATTAAAGCCTGAGCTGGTGATGATATATCCTATTGCAAGAGCCACGCCAGTGAAAGGGCTTGAAAAAATCAGCTTGAAGGAACTTGAAGATATTGCTGAAAAGGTAAGGAAAATAGGATTAAAAATAGAAGTTTATTATTAAATTGTTGCATTGTTTAATTGCTGAATTGTTTAAAGGAATCTCTAAAAACTCAATTAGAACGTCATTGCGAGGAAGGTACGACCGAAGCAATCTCACCATTGAAGCATACTACATAAGATTGCTTCCCATTTCGTTCCTCATGGTTCGCAATGACGATGAGACTTTAAGAGTTGTCCCAAAAGCAAAAATTAAAGATAAGTAAACATCAAAGATGAATTTATAAATTTCAATGTATTTCCATTTATTTCAATGAATCTCAATTAATTTCAATGTATTTCCATTTATTTCATTTTATTAATGACCAATTACCCCATAAAAGTACTGATTGCATTTGCAGAAGCTATTGATGGCAAGGATAAATTTTATCAGTGGCTTTTTAATAACGGGTATCCGGAATTGGCAGCATTGTCGAGCGCTATCAGAGGCAACGAAGAAGCGTTTGATTGGCTCATAAAACGCAAATTCCCTCACCTTGCAGCATTCAGTAATGCCATCGACAGAGATGAAAAAGCATGGACATGGCTGAAGAAACATAAATATGATTTGCTTGTTATCATCGCGAAAGCAAGTATCGGAAAGAAAGAAGAAATAGAATGGCTTTTAAAAAATAAACTACAGGTTTTTGCTATGATTGCTGTGCGCATCAAAGAAGTAAAAGACCAGCTCGATTTTGATTACGAGGATTATCATAAGATGCATTTCTGATCACTGCTTCATTTTATTTCAGGGAACCTCTAAAAACTAATTTTCAGATGTTTTTTACCCCGTCCCTAAAGGGTGAAACATCTGAAAATCAGCCTCCCTTTAGGGTTAGGGGTAAAGCTGATTTTCAGTTTTTAGAGATGCCTTTCAAATAATCATTAAAATAATTCTCAATCTTGTGAAGCAGATGCACTCTGTCTTTTCCACGTACATTGTGTTCGTGTTCCGGGTAAACAAAATAATCTAACTGCACTCCTTCGTCCACACATTTTTTCACAAAGGTAAGTGAGTGCTGCCAAACAACAGTATTATCCATTGTTCCGTGAATGATCAGGAGTTTACCTTTTAAATTTTTCACAAAGTTCAGCATGTTTGCATTGTAGTATCCGATTGGGTTTTCATCGGGCGTATCCATGTAACGCTCGCCATACATTACTTCGTAATATTTCCAATCAATCACAGGTCCTCCGGCTACCGCGGCTTTGAATACTTCCGGTTGTTTAAGCATCATCGAAACTGTCATAAACCCTCCATAGCTCCATCCATACGCACCTATATGGGTTGTATCAATATACGGAAGTTTTTTTAAATAATTTACACCAAGCATCTGGTCGTCCACTTCCGGAATTCCGAGATTCCTGAAAATAGTCTGTTCAAAGGTAAGCCCGCGGTCTGATGAACCGTGATTGTCGAGTGAAAAAACCACGTATCCCTTGGTGGCAAGGTAATTTAAGAACAAGCCCGCTCCACCTAACCACGAATCTGATATCAGTTGGTCGTGAGGTCCGCCGTATACATAAACAATAACAGGATATTTTTTTGAAGGATCGAAATAAACCGGTTTGATCAGGCGACAGTATAGATCGCTGCTGTCTTTTGCTTTGATAGTAAATATAGACATTTCAGGCATTTTGTAATCTTTCAGCGGATCCACGTTTTTAAGTAATGTTTGCAACACCATGCCATTTGCCGCTTCTAATTTGTATTCGCTTGCTATAGTAATGCTGGAAAAATTATCAAGTACAAATTTCCCATCGTTACTAATCGTTGCAGAATGTGTTCCTTTGGCAGAAGATATCTGAAAGATCTTGCTGCTTTTTATATCTACCGAATAAACGTGCCTTTCTAAAGGATTCACCGCTGTTGAAATATAAAATGCTTTTGTGTCTTTGCTATCGGTTCCTAAAAAATCTGTAACAACCCATTTTCCTTTTGTCAGTTGTTTTATTAATTTTCCGTTTACATCATAAAGATACAAATGATTGTAACCATCGCACTGGCTCTGATAAATAAATTGATCAGGCTTGGTATTCAGAAAATACAGGGGATGCAGGGGTTCAACATATTTATTATTTTTTTCTTCAAATAATGTTTTAATATAATCACCTGTTGATGCGTCGTACTGATTTAACTTTACATGATTTTGTTCGCGGTTCAGCACCTGAATAAAAATATATTTTTCATCAGGGCTCCATGTAATATTTGTAAGATATTGCTCTGCCGGTTCTCCCGTTTTTAAAAATATTTTTTTATAAGTAACCGGATCATAAACACCAACAGTAACCTGATGGCTCGCCATTCCTGCCATAGGATATTTGATAAACTCTTCTTCTGCTATACGGTTGCTTAAATTGTCGATGTGTACAAGTGGATAATCGGTAACCATAGTCTGATCCATGCGGTAAAAGGCAAGATAATTTCCTTTGGGCGACCAGAATGTTCCTTTGGTAATGCCAAATTCATCGCGGTGAACGGATTTTCCGTTAACAATATTTATGTTTGTATCGGAAGTAACTGCATTTTCTTTTCCGTTCACTGCAACATATAAATTATTTTTGATTGTATAAGCGGCGTATAAAGTTTTCACCGAAACATCAATGTTTTCAGCTTTTTTATTCAATAAATTAACCGTTCTAATTGATTTTGATGAAAGACTGTATGTGTAAATTTTGTTATTCTCATTAAAATAAAATGTGTTCTCATCAAGCCAGATGATAGCCGGAAATCTATTGATTACAGTGTCTCCGAGCTTTTTCACAGACTCGTTTAATTCTGAAAGTTTTATGACGGTATCGCGTTTTTCATTCAGCGTATTGCCTTTTATAAGCGTTTTTAAATCTACATAAGAAAAATTATCGCCTGTGGAAATCCACTGCAACTGTTCCATTTGTTTTGGATACAGCGTTCGCTTGGCATAAGCGTCTTCGATGGTAAAAGTTTTGGTCTGTGCAAATCCTTTTACCGAAATAAAAAGAAGTATCAGTACCAAAATTTTTTCAGTTCTTTTCATGACAATAAATTTAAAAAGATTAAGAATCAGATGAGATGAACGGCGTCGGCGATGTTCTCAATAAGCCGCATGTTTTCCTCAATAGCATTGCCAACTACAACAATGTCGGCGCCTGCATTGCAAAAATCGTGTGCTTTTGCAGGCGTGCGGATGCCTCCGCCTACAATAAGCGGAATGGAAATACTTTGTTTTACTTTCGCTATCATTTTTTCGGAAACAGTAAGAATGGCGCCGCTTCCGGCATCCATAAAGATCAATTTCAGACCAAGCATTTCGCCCGCCATTGCCGTACATACCGCAATATCTTCTTTATCTGCAGGTATCGGGATGGAATTGCTCATATAAAGCGCCGCTGTGGGTTTGCCGCTTTCGATCAACATATATCCGGTAGGAATAACTTCAAGATTGCTTGATTTCAAATATGGCGCTGCGATTACATGCCTGCCTATTAACATTTCAGGATTTCTTCCGGAAATAAGTGAAAGTAAAAGTAATGCATCGGCATTTTTATTAATCTGCATCGTATTCCCGGGAAACAATACAACAGGAATATCCGTATGGTCTTTGATAGTTTTAATTGTTAAATCAAGATGGTCGTTTGTCAATAAACTACCGCCAACAAAAAAGAAATCAACGCAATTGTTGGAAGCGATTTCAGCAATGTTCTTAAGTTGTTTGTGATTAGTTTTATCAGGATCAATAAGGACAGCGAATTTTTTCCCCTTTTTCCCTTTTTTGCCGGATAATAAGTTATAGATATTCATAATCATCGAGTTTATTTTACAAACCTACATGAATTTTAATAAATACACAAATACCTGGTGAAAATTCATG
Source organism: Bacteroidales bacterium (assembly GCA_041658145.1). Classification (GTDB taxonomy): domain Bacteria; phylum Bacteroidota; class Bacteroidia; order Bacteroidales; family CG2-30-32-10; genus JBBAAT01. The sequence goes on from JBBAAT010000047.1 coordinate 5,127, forward strand.
TACGGTTCTCCCGTTTAACGGGACACGCCCTCTCCCTCAACTGCCAACGTTGTCATTCCGAATGGAGCGCAGCGGAATGAGGAATCTCTTTAAAAATGTACAGTAGTTTCTGAAAATTTACTAATTTTATTTTTTCAAAAACAGTTCAAAATATTGCAAGTGTTTTATAATGAGTAATTTAAATACAAAAGTTGATCTATGATTAATACACAGGTTTATAAACCAAAGAACCATATCAGAATAGTAACGGCGGCATCTCTGTTCGACGGGCACGATGCTTCTATCAACGTGATGAGGCGTATTATTCAGTCATCCGGCGCAGAAGTAATTCATCTCGGACATAACCGCTCGGTGCGGGAAATAGTGGATTGTGCCGTGCAGGAAGATGTGCAGTCGATAGCAGTAACCTCTTACCAGGGCGGACATATTGAGTTCTTTAAATATATGTATGACCTTTTGAAAGAAAAAGGATGCTGCCATATAAAAATTTTCGGCGGTGGCGGCGGTGTTATTCTTCCTGAAGAAATAGAAGAGCTTCATGCGTATGGTATTGCACGTATCTATTCGCCGGATGACGGACGTTCTATGGGACTGCAGGGAATGATAAACGATGTGATGGAAAAATCGGATTTTCCTTGCGGGAAAAATGTAAAAATTGATATAAAAGATATTGAAAATAAAGATTTCATTTCGATTGCAAAGATTATTTCAGCGGTTGAAAATTATCCCGACGAAGTTGAAGGAACTCTTAAAAATATCAATAAAATTGCACAAAGTTCAAATGTTCCCATATTGGGAATAACAGGTACGGGTGGTTCAGGAAAGTCTTCTTTGGAAGATGAATTTATAAGAAGATTCCTGATAGATTTTCCTGATAAAAATATCGCCGTCGTATGTGTGGATCCTTCAAAACGCAGAACAGGCGGGGCATTACTCGCCGACAGGATCCGGATGAATTCCATTAATAATTCATCTGTGTATTTACGCTCGATGGCTACAAGGCAGTCGAACCTTGCATTATCAAAGTATGTGAAGGATGCGTTGAATATTCTTAAGGCGGCTCACTTTGACCTGATCGTGTTGGAAACCTCCGGTATCGGTCAGTCTGACACGGAAATCGTTGACCACAGCAATCTTACTTTATATGTGATGACACCCGAATACGGCGCGGAATCTCAGTTAGAGAAAATCGACATGCTCGACTTTGCTGATATAATTGCGCTGAATAAATTTGACAAACGCGGTGGCATGGATGCATTGCGCGATGTGAAAAAACAATACCAGCGTAACCATCAGTTGTTTGATAAAAATGTGGAAAGCATGCCGGTGCATGGAACCATTGCCTCACAATTCAACGATCCTGGCGTAAATCAACTGTACCGGGCTATCATTGACAAAATCAATGAAAAGATGAATCTGAAATGGGAATCTTCGATGAAGCTTACAGGGGAAATACCCGAAAAAATATTCATCATTCCTCCGCACAGAACACGTTATCTGTCCGAAATAGCCGACACTGTGAGAAATTACAACAAGTGGGCGGATGAGCAGGCTGAGATTGCACAGAAATTATACGGCATCAGATGCACGATTAATGAGCTGAAGAAAGGCGATAAAAATGAAAACAGTGAACAGCTTGTGTTGCTGGAAAATCTTTATAAAGAAATTAAACTCAATCTTGAAGGGCAGAATAAGAAAATCCTTGATAATTGGGGAAAGAAGGTGGAGACATACAAACAGAAATATTATGCATTCAAAGTGAGGGATAAAGAAATAAAAATCAAAACACATACAGAAACGCTTTCGCACCTTCAGATTCCGAAGATATCCACGCCAAAATACAAAGCATGGGGCGACATTTTAAAATGGAACCTGAAGGAAAATGTTCCCGGCGAATTTCCTTATGTGGCAGGCACTTTCCCATTTAAACGCGAGGGAGAAGATCCGACAAGAATGTTTGCCGGAGAGGGTGGCCCTGAAAGAACCAACAAGCGCTTCCATTATCTTTCAAAAGGGCTTCCTGCCAAACGGCTTTCCACAGCATTCGATTCAGTTACACTTTACGGCAACGATCCCGGCACCCGTCCTGATATTTACGGAAAAATAGGAAATTCGGGCGTTTCGATATGTTGCCTGGATGATGCAAAGAAATTATATTCCGGTTTCAATCTCGCCGATCCCATGACATCCGTGTCAATGACCATCAACGGCCCAGCGCCTGTTCTTGCAGGCTATTTTATGAATGCTGCGATTGACCAGCAATGCGAATTATATATTAAAAATAACGGTCTTGCTGAAGAAGTTGAAAGAAAAATAGAAGCATTTTATAAAGAGAAAGGTACAAAACGTCCGCGTTACCAGGGCGAACTGCCCGAAGGAAACGACGGGCTTGGCATGATGTTGCTTGGCATTACAGGCGACAAGGTTCTCCCGAAAGAAGTATATGAAAAGATAAAAGCAGAAACCTTATGCGCTGTTCGTGGAACTGTGCAGGCAGATATTCTGAAAGAAGACCAGGGACAAAACACCTGCATTTTCTCGACAGACTTCTCGTTAAAACTTATGGGCGATGTGCAGGAATATTTTATGAATAATAATGTGCGCAATTTTTATTCGGTTTCCATTTCGGGTTATCATATAGCTGAAGCAGGTGCCAATCCTCTGTCACAGCTTGCTTTCACGCTTTCCAACGGCTTCACTTACGTGGAATATTACCTTTCGAGAGGAATGGATATTGACAAGTTTGCGCCGAATCTTTCTTTCTTTTTCTCAAACGGTATCGATATTGAATTTTCTGTGATAGGCCGTGTAGCGCGCGGAATATGGGCAAAGGCGATGAAGAACAAATACAAGGGCAATTCCCGTTCGCAACAATTGAAATATCATATACAAACATCGGGGCGTTCGCTTCATGCGCAGGAGATCGGCTTTAACGATATACGCACAACATTGCAGGCTTTGTATGCGATATATGACAATTGCAACTCGCTTCACACCAATGCTTATGATGAAGCTATCACCACTCCTACCGAAGAAAGCGTACGCAGAGCGATGGCAATACAAATGATCATCAATCATGAATTAGGTCTGGCAAAAAATCAGAATCCATTGCAGGGCTCTTTCATTATTGAAGAATTGACAGAACTTGTGGAAGAAGCCGTAATGCTCGAATTCGACAGGTTAACGGAAAGGGGCGGAGTTCTTGGCGCTATGGAAACCTGCTACCAGCGCAGCAAGATACAGGAAGAATCTTTGTATTACGAAACGCTGAAACACACTGGAGAGTTGCCGATTATGGGAGTGAACACTTTTCTTTCTTCTGAAGGCTCACCTACAGTTACCCCCGGCGAAGTGATACGAGCCACCGAAAAAGAAAAGAAATACCAGATAGAAATGCTGGTGCAATTACACAAAACCCACACTGATAAAACTCCTGCATTGCTGGAAGACCTTAAACTTACCGCAGTGCGAAACCACAACATTTTTGAAAAGCTTATGGAAGTTACTAAGTATTGCTCAATTGGTCAGATTACAGATGCGCTTTATAATGTAGGTGGGCAGTATAGGAGGAATATGTAGATAAAAATGCAAAATGCAAAGTGCAGAATGTAAAGTGCAAATTTAAATTGGGAAGTAGTTAATAATGTTTGCGTAACATCAGTTATGCATATAAAAATGATATTTTTTATTCTAAAATTTGTTTAATTGAACGAATTAATGTAAATTTGACATATGAAAACTTCAGTAAATATATTAGAGCAAATAAAACAAATTGTCATAGGAAAAGAGCCAACAGCTAAAATTTATCTATATGGATCACGAGTTCGTGGAACTTCAAGGAAAGATTCTGATTGGGATTTGTTGATTTTGGTTAATAAGGAAAAAGTCTCATACGAATTTGAGAAAAACTTGACAGATTCATTATATGATCTTGAGTTTGATTCAGGTGAAGTTATCAGTCCGATGATTTATTCAGAACAAGAATGGAACACAAAATATAGTGTAACGCCATTTTATCATTTCGTAATGAAAGAAGCAAAACCTTTATGACAACTTACAATCAACAAGACTATATAGATTACCGACTACAAAAAGCCAAAGAAACATTATTAGAAGTTGAAATTCTTATAAATAATGAATTTTGGAACACTTCAATAAATAGAATGTATTATGCGTGTTTTTATGCTGTAAGTGCATTGTTAATTAAATATAACGTAGAAACGGCAAGTCATTCAGGAGCACGACAAAAATTCGGTGAGTTATTTGTTAAAACTGGTAGAATTAATAGAGATCTCGCAAAACAGTATACCGCCTTATTTGAGAAACGTAGTAAAGGCGATTATAATGACTTTTTCGATTTCGATAAAGAAACAGTAACAAAACTTTATCCATTAACTCAAGCCTTGATATCACGTATTGAGGAATTAATTAACGAATAGCGTCTCAAGTAGGCAAAGGGGAGTTTATTCGCGTGATTTTTATTATTTTAAAGGTGCTCATGATTTTCAATTCATTCTTGAGCCTCTCACAGAACCATCACACAGTCGTAAGCACTTTTGCAGTTTTTTGTTTTTAAACCAGCACACATTGTTAAGCATCACGAGCCATTTCACAAACCAAAACTTGTTAAAGAGCTGCAATTTTACTAACACTTTTTGATAATATTATTATTCAATAAAATGGTAGTCGTAGAAACAGCAATATTAATAGCTTCGCTCTATCTTGGGGATAAAATTCTTGAACATATTATTCAGGAAGAAATATGGACAAAAAGAATTTTGCATAAAATATTTCCTCCCTTAACTTATAAAAAACATTTAGTAGCAATTATTAACAAAACAATAGATGAATTTGAGAAGAATAATCCTTATGATAATTCTAATGGTATGTTTCCATTTTATCATTCTCAAATGTTCTTTGAACATCTTTCGATGTTCATTCTATTTAATAAAGGTTCTTTAGAAACAATTAATGTAGATTTTAAGCAGTTCCCAAAGATCATTAGGCCCACTAGAAAGAATTTAATTGATTTTTACAACTTATTTTATCTATATGCTTCCGCGGATTCTAAACTGAAAAAATTATTCATTGAGGAGAATTACAAATCTCAAATCTTTAAAGTTACTGAAATTATTGAAGATATTAAAGAAACTGTTGATTCAATTAGAAAAGAAACAACCATTACAAAAGAACGCATTGAAGAATTAATAGTACAAAAAGAAAAGAAAAAACTTACAATTCAAAAAACCATAGATGCATTAAATGATCAAGTGTCTAGACAACTTGGGAAGCAGATTAATTCAGGTAAATATCTTCGAAATACATTTATTGAAACGGGAAATCAAAAGGATCATTTAAGATATTTATGTGATTCTGTTTTTTATTCAGAAAAGTGCTTTGATGAAATAAGAATTTTAGATTTCAGGTATCTCGACAATTTTCTAAAAAGCAAAAAACATCATGGTTTTGATTTTGATTTTGAAAAAATCAAATTAGATAAAGTATCCTTGAATATCAGCAATTCATCAAAGTTAATTAATGAATGGTTGAATTATTTAGAGAAAAAAAGACAAGAGATTGTTGACATTAAAATTGCTTCAAATGAAAAGTCAAAGTTTGAGTATAAATTTAGAGACAGAATTGAAGACTTATATTTCTTAAAGTCAAAGGTTGCTATAATTACAGAAGCTGCCGGTCAAGGTAAAACAAATTTTCTTTGCGACTTTGCCGAGAATTTTTTAATAAGGAGGGAAATACCTACCGTATTTCTTACTGGTGCTGAAATTAATGCAACCGATATAAGGCAATCTTTTTTAAAAAGAATTTTTCCTGATTCAGCAGATTATTCTTTTGATGAGCTTCTTGCTATTTTGAAAACTTATTGTCACGAACAAAATAAATTTTTCATCATAATAATTGATGGAATAAATGAAAATCTAGTCCCTATATTACTTAGCCAAAACATAGAAACATTTGTTTCTGATCTTCAAAAACACGACTTCATAAGAATTGTCATTAGTTGCAGGACAGAGTATTATCAACATAACTTTATTAACCTTGAAAAATCTTCTTTTTCTAATGATTTAAAGCAAATAACATCACTTCGCATCAATCATAATGATAATGATTTAAATGAAAAGTTATTTGATATTTATTTCTACCACTTCAATATTAAATATAATAGAATTAGTAAAAAGGCATATAATCAACTCGTATCTAATTTTTTACTACTTCGTATTTTTTGTGAAACTTATCAAAATCAAAGATTTGATTTCATTGACAATATTTATAAAGAAGAATTATTTAAGCGTTATTATTCACTTAAAAGTGAAGAAATAAATAAACACCTAATAAGTAACGATGAATTCAAAATAAAAGGCACTTTCGATATTAAGAATTTTATTTCAAATATTGTCGATTTTATGATTCAAAATAAAGTCTATATAAATGTTCCGCTTGATAATATTATCGAAGTACCTGAATACAGAGAAATGTATGTTCGTTTTTTAGATGAGAATATACTTATCAAACGAGATATTCAAGCAGATGAGAAAGGCATTTTTACTTCTGCTGAAGTAGTGAATTTTACATTTGACGAATTCAGGGACTTCCTTATTTCTCGGTATTTAATAGAAATTCTTTATAAAAAATCACAATCAGATTTTGTCTCGTTTATAGAATCAGAAATTACCAAAAAATCAACTTTATTAGAAGGTTGCAGCACCTTTCTATTTTTTATTTCACGAAAATGTTCAGACAAATATTTGAAAGATATCATATCAATCCAATCCTGGTTTGAAGCAGTATTTTCAAGGTGTATCTTCTCTATAAATAATTCACAAATAACGGAAAACGATAAAAAAATGCTTGGGGATATTTTAAGAAAAGATATTGTCCCTAATAATTCTATTGTTTACAATCTAATATACAGATACGATATAACTCATTATAATAAACTAAATATTGATTTTTTATTTGAATTGCTTAGTGAATTTGATGAACAGCAATACGAAAAATGTTTTGTTAGTGAATTTGGTGATGACCAGTGGGCGCATTCTCAAATCAATCAGGAATCTTTATTAAATCAAATTAACAAAATTATAGATAAGAGGGAACTTAATGATAATTCTTCTGAACATAAACGCTTTGAGTTATTGATTTATATGTTTACAAATAAAAACGATTGGGAAATTCAATCTATCTATAAAAGATATTACTTTCAGCATAGTGATAAGGGTAAAGAACAATTAAGAAAAGCCTTAGAAAGTAGAAATCAAAAACTTGTTGCAAAAATTAAACAATTTGTAGAAAATTATGAAATTAGCTTATGACTTTTACAAATCCTTACT
>JBBAAT010000048.1:0-12451 GCA_041658145.1 Bacteroidales bacterium
TTATCCACCTCATTAACATCAGGAATTAATGAATTACCAAGAATGATTTTTGAAATAGTTGTTTTACATTTCTTTTCAATCACAATTTCACATTTACCGGTTTCCCAAGCACGTGCGGTTTCAGAAAAAATTTCATCTTCGCCATTCGCACCGATAAAAGTAAGATATACCGGGACAGGCAAATTTCCTTTATTTTCAATTACAAGCCTATAATTATTCTTCTCGGCGATAACGCTCTTAATTGCCAGATCAGGATAAGCGTATTCAAAATACCATGGTTTCCAGAACCAACCCAAGTCTTCTTTTACAACATCATTGAATGTAAAAAAGAAATCATACGGTGTCGGATGTTTTCCATGCCACCTGTTAATAAATTCCTGCAAAACTTTTTTAAAAAGTTCATCCCCTAAAATATTATTTAACATACGAAATGCCATTTCCGATTTGGAATACATGATATATCGCATTACCCCTCCTACCGGCGTATATTCCGTAAGACTCATAATGGGAATATCAATAACCTTTCCTCCAAATCCTTTCGAGTAAGCTTTCGTTGATTTTACTTTGTTATCAGTTGTTGTATCAAGTTCATGTTGTAAGTTTATAGGGAGAAAAGTAGCCAATCCTTCATCCAGCCACGGATTTTTAGTTTCGTTTGTTCCCACATAAAAAGGAAAATATTGATGTGTTATTTCATGCGTGGTAACAAATATGTCGAAAGAGCGATCATCCGAACCGTCATTTACTATCATCGGAAATTCCATTCCATAAGTGCCGTTAAATGCAGTAATCTGTGTATAGGGATATGGAAATCCGGGTAATTCATCGGATAAAAATTTTATCGTTTTCTTTGCTATATCTGCAACTTCAACGAATGCTTTTGATTCCTTTTTATATGCCGTATTAATAACAACTCTTCTGTTTGTTTTATTATCAACAACTATACTCCCTGCATCCCACAGGTAATGATCGCTTGTTCCGAATGCAAAATCAGTAACATTTTCAGCTTTAAATTTCCATACATTTTTATTAAAAGTTATTCCCCCCTTTTTTATATCTTCGGATGTTATGATGTTTATAATTTCATCCGATGTTAACGATTTCATATACTTTTTATAGTAATTATCCGTCAGCAAATCTTTGGGGTTTTGCAGCGTACCTGTTGCCCACACAATAAAACTCTCAGGAACAGAAATCGTAACATCATAATTCCCGTAATCATTATAAAATTCATGGTCGCCGTCATAACTGAATTTGTCCCAACCATACATATCGTCATATACCGAAATTTTCGGATACCAGTAACCGGCGAAAAATGAAGTGGAATCATACATACCAATCCGTATTTGTGTGAACTTTGGCAAAGTAAAATTCCATGAAATGCTTAACATAATTGATGATTCGGGAAGCAGGGCATCTGTTAGTTTTAATTCGAGAAGCGTTCCATGTCTTATTACCGGTGAATTTTTCCCTTTTGTATCTACTGCTTTTCCATTAATGTTGAGATTTTCAATAAAAACTCCGTCATTCAAATCCGAGGAATCCACTTCCACATTTCTTGCATTTTCTTTTTTGAGATAATCGGGATATAGCATTATTACAAGCTTTCGCAATGTATCCGGGCTGTTATTAAAATACGTTATTGTTTCTTTTCCTGAAATTTTCCTGATTACGGGTTCCAATTCCACATTGATAATATAATCGGTTTTGTTTTGCCAATAGGAAGTTCCTGGTTTTCCGTCAACAGACCGGGTTCCTTTTTCAAATGCTTTTTGCATTTCCAAAGGAATGTATAAATTCTGTTTGTTTTGACAGGTGTTGTTTTGACTTTTTATTTGCAGAGAGGTACATATAGCTATTAATAATAGCAGTGGGAATGGTTTTCTTTTCATATCTGTCGCTTTTTAACGGTAAAATTTAATCATCAGAATAATCACGTATTAATGAAAATACAAATGCTCTATGAGTATTTTTATGCCAATGACTATCAATACTATTCCTCCTGCTATTTCAACTTTGTTTCCAAGAATACCGCAAAGTTTTTTCCCAATGTGAACCCCTATAAACGACAGCCCGAAAGTAATCACTCCGATGATAGCAACAGCCAGCAAAATCGGTATCTGCAGAAGAGCGAAGCTAAGTCCCACTGCTAATGCATCAATACTTGTTGCTAAAGATAATGAAATCATCACCCAGGTACTATCAATATTAAATTCACTGCGACAGGATTTTTTTTTCGCCGCTTCATAAATCATTCTGAATCCAATAATAAAAAGCAATCCAAATGCAATCCAGTGGTCAATGTTTTCAATTGCTTCCTTCATAAAATAACCTGCAATCCAGCCAATCAGCGGCATCATCGCCTGGAAGAAACCGAAGAAAGCTCCTGCTCTCAATGCGATACCGGTTTTATTGTGTTCGGCTGATGTTCCAATGCATAAGGAAACTGCGAAAGCATCCATTGATAAGGCAAAAGCGATAAAAATAACCGTAATAAGGTCCATCATGTAAAAGTCGAGTTTATAAAATTACTCTTTCAGGATTCGTATAAATTATAAAGCTCTTTTCTTTTACAAGACCGATTAAAGTCAGTTTCATTTTTTTTGTTAAAATAATTGCCTGATGCGTAGGCGTTTTTAAAGATACAATAACAGGAATTTCACACCTGCCTGCTTTATTAAGGATTTCTGAAGAAATACGGCATGAGCAGAAAAGCATACATTTTGAGAAATTAACTTTATGAATCAAGGCGCTGCCAATTACTTTATCGACTGAATTATGTCTTGCAACATCTTCGAACATTATTTCCGGAATATTCCCATTTGCGCTTAAAGCAGAGGAATGAACACAGCCGGTAGCCTTGTATATTTTTGAACTATCCTGAAACCATTCCATAGCTGCTGTTATTTTCTCTTTCTCAATCCGGAAATTAAAATCAAGCGGTTTATATGATGGGATTTCATCAAAACCCGTGTATTTAATACCTTTCCCGGCTACGGTTATCACCATTTTTTTCAGACGTTCAGAATCCGGGGTATTTCTTAAAGTAAGATTTATATGGCATTTTGTTTCGTCATAATCGAATGATCGTATATCCGATAAATCATTTATAAACCCCGAATTATAAAGAAAGCCAAAGCTTAATTCTTTCAGGTTACATGGGCTGCACATCAATGTGCATATTTCGATACCATTTCCTGTAATCGTAATAGGTACTTCGCTGGCAATCGGAACAAAGATTTTGCAGGATTCTTCTTTATTAACCTTTATAACCTCAAATTCGGAAGTAAATTTTGAAAGATTTGATTGCGCCATAATTCAATCCCCCCAACCCCCTTCTTCAAGGGGGAGTTATTGTTCGTTATTTCACCCAATCCTTAATTGTTCCATAGCCATTCCAGATTACTTCGCCGGTTCCGGCATGTACACACTGGATAGCATCCCTGTTACAATGGCCGACACACCATCCGCACCCAAAACAATATTCTCTTGTCAACCTTGGAACTTTTTCAGTTTTCTTATCTCCTGAAATTGCTCCATAAGGACATATCGTTTCACAAATGCCGCACATATTGCATTTGGATTCATCAAACTGAGGAATAACAGGCGTAAGGTCTGCCATCGGATCTTCTCTTTTCCATTCCCTGAGGTATTGAAAATCTTTTACCACACAACCCTGAAAATCCTTAACGGACTTATATCCTTTTCTGTCCATAAACTCATCCAGACCGTTAACACATTCTTTTAAAACGCCTACACCTCTTGAGTATATTGAAGAGCATAATCCGGCAATACCACAACCTGCCATCAGGTATCGCACACAATCATCATAAGTAAATGAGCCGCCTCCGCCAAGAACAGGGATTTTTACTGTTGCCGTAATTTCCATTACCTTGGCAAGCGAAAATAATTGCCATGGTCTTCCGATAAGACCTCCCATGGATGATGGCACACCAAAGAAACTGGCTGTTTCGTGGTCGATCCAGCAACCATAAAACGCATTGTTGGCTGAAATAGCTGCAGCTCCGGCCTTTTCAACGGCAAGTGCCACACCGGCCATATTCACACACTGCGGAGTCATTTTAAACATGATGGGAATTTTTACCGCGTCAACACAAGCTTTTGTAACTTTATAAGCAGTTTCAGGATCCATAGCCAGAGGAGCGCCTACTGCCTTCTGTGCCGCAACAGCGCCAAATGTTGCATGGGGACCACCGGTATCAAGTTCTACCATTTTTACGCCTGCGGCTTCCATATCTTTTAAAAAAGGTATCCATGTTCCCGGATCTGCGCCAATTCCTGAACAGGAGCCAATATATAAAACATCAAATTCTTTGCATGTTTTCAGGCATTTTGGAAGTTCCTCATTGAGCCATTTTTCATAAGGCATATTATGAAACATCTGGCTGCATACCCATGCATCCTTAAGGTCGTTTCCAAAACGCCGGAGCGAATAAAAATACGGACGGGGCCAACGGTGAGGACCATCAATTTTATGAACGGTTTTCCCGATAATCCATCCGATGCCTTGTTCGGCGCATCTTCTGAGCAGCCGTTCATGTCCGCCAAAATCACATGATGTAACGCCTATGGGGTTTTTGATTCCCAAACCACAAAATTCAGTTTTTAAATTTGCCATGTTTTATACTTTCTAATTGATGTTACGCAAATTATATATTTGTTTGTTAGTGTCACTCAGAGCCGGACATAGCATAGATTTGTGGGTTAGCGTCCGTGTCGAAGAGTGACTATGTATTGGTCTGGCTTCGACACGTCCCGAAAGAGGGACGGCTCTGCCTGACCTCTAAATTTAGTAATCATTATTATATTTGCGTAACATCAGTTACATCATTCTGCCTATCGTAGTTTTAATTCCAAATTGTTCAATTATTTTTCTGGTTCTTATTATGTCTTCCTTATGCAATTGTTTATAATCAGTATAAGGATTTGGCAGTCCTAAATAATGGTATTTATCAGCCCCTAAAGTATGAAAAGGATTAATATCAATAAATTTTACTTTTAAAAATTTTCCAAATTTTGCAGTTTCCGTTATATTTTTTTCGTCGTCGTTGAATCCCGGGATCAAAGGTAAAGATATTCTGATTTTTGTTTTTTCAGCAGTACGGATAGCATTTTCAAGAATAATTTTATTTCCTGCACCTGTTTCTCTTTCATGCTTACCGGAATCCATGCATTTGATATCGTATAATACCAAATCACAATATTTGATTATCTCATCAATAATTTCCTGTCCGGCATATCCTGAAGTGTCCAGCGCTGTTGATATTCCCGATTCTTTGCATTTTCTGAGTATGGAAACAGAAAACTCATATTGAAAAAGAGGCTCGCCTCCGCTGAGCGTTAACCCGCCGTCGTTGCCGTAAAAAGGAATATCTTTTTCTATCTCTTTCATAATCTCATCAAGCGTATATTCTTTCCCTATTTGCTGAAACGCTCCATTGATGCACTCTTTTACGCAGTTCATACATTCCGTACAGTTTTTGCGATTCAGAAAAATATTATTTTCGCTGTCAGAACTTATAGCTTTTTCGGCACATACAGAGATGCAACCTTTGTAATTCTTACATCTTTTTTTGATAAAATAAAGCTGGGGATTCAATTCTTTTGTTTCGGGATTTGAGCACCATTTACAATTTAGCGGACATCCTTTCATGAAAACAGCAGTTCTGATGCCAGGCCCGTCGTGAGTGGCGAAACGCTTGATTTCGGTGATGATACCCGATTTTTCCATTTTTGCTTTTATTGTTCGGATTATTTTACGAGATACAGTTTATTGAACAGTTTTTAAAATTACAATAATTTTATTCAGCACAAAAATATTTATCCTCGGTTATAAAGCAATTTTTCGAACTATCCTTAATATTTGTTATTTTAGACAAATAATAAATAGAAACATTATGGGAACAAACTTCTTCAAAGACTTCACAAATCAGTATTCTTTAAGCAAAACTTTGCGGTTTGAATTAAAACCAATTGGAAAAACAGCAGAAAACATTCAAAAGAAAGGGCTGCTCGAACAAGATAATCAACGAGCTGAAAGTTACAAAAAGGTTAAAAAACTTATTGATGAATACCACAAGTATTTTATTGAATTGGCTTTGAAAGATGTTAAACTTACCAAGCTACAAGAGTATTATAATCTATATATCCAAAGTAAAGAAGACAGAGATGATGATGCTTTTAAGAAAGTAAAGGAAGATTTACGAAAAGAAATTGTTGCCGCATTTACTAAAGGTGAATACAAAGAATTGTTTGCAAGACTTTTTAGCAAAGAATTAATCAAAGAAGATTTAGTAGAATGGATAAATAAACATCCTGATTATTCTGGTGATTTGAAATTTGTAAAGGAATTTGACAGCTTTACTACATATTTTACTGGTTTTAATGAAAATAGAAATAATATGTATAGTTCTGAAGAAAAGTCAACAGCTATTGCTTACAGAATTATTCATGAAAACCTGCCGAAATTTATAGAAAATGTGAAACTCTACCAGATTATAAAAGAGAAACATCCTGATTTAAGTTTTACTCAGATATTAAAAGAAATGGAAGAAGTTATTCAGGGTAAAAGTTTGGATGAAATTTTTACGTTGGAATACTTCAATAATGTGCTTTCTCAAAATGGTATTGAATTTATTAATTTTATTATTGGCGGGAAAACACCGGAAAAAGGAAAGAAAATACCAGGCTTAAATGAATATATCAATCCTTACAACCAGAAACAGCAAGATAAAAATAAAAGAGCACCAAAATTCAAACAGCTTTATAAACAGATTTTAAGTGATAAGTCGAGTATTTCATTAAGGTTTGAAACTTTTGAAAATGATAGTGAATTACTTGAAGCCATACAAATTTTTTATCAAACTGAATTGTGTGAATACGAAACAGAGGGGAAAGGAAAAAATATTTTTGAGGAAATAAAAACATTGTGTGAGTCTGTTAAAACTTATGATTTAGAGAAAATATATTTACGTAATGATACAAACCTAACTACAATTTCTCAACGGATATTTGGCTATTTTGGCGTATTTAAAGATGCAATATCTTTTTATTACGATACTGTAATTAACCCTAACTTTCAATCAAAATATGCAAATGCTAAAACAGATAGCCAGATTAAAAAATTAGCTGACACTAAAAATAAATGGAACAAAGATTTTATTTCAATAGGTTTGTTGCAAAAGGTTTTAGGAAAATATATAGAAACACTAGATGCTGACCATGAAATAAGAAAAGCTTATACAACTACTGTCATCTCTGATTATTTTAATAGACACACCATTAAAAAAGAAGTTGAGGAAAAGAAAAATAACGAAATCATTAAGAAAAAAATTGATGTTGAATTGTTTTATTCAATAACGGGGCAATACTTGGGCGTGAAAGGACTTTTGAATATTGAAAAAACAGATAGTAAAGCTCTTGCACAGGACAAAGAAAAAGTGCATCAATTGAAATCTTTTTTGGATAGTATTTTGGAATTAAACCATTTTGTAAAACCACTTTATTTATCTGGCGATTCCATTTCTGATAAAGATGATGTTTTTTACAGCCAATTTGCGCCTTTGTATGAACAGCTAAACAAACTTACGCCATTGTACAATATGGTGCGAAACTACCTTACACAAAAGCCTTACAGCACTGATAAAATAAAATTGAATTTCGAAAATTCTACTTTGTTAGATGGTTGGGATGTAAACAAAGAACCTGACAATACATCCGTAATTTTAAGAAAAGGCGGTTTGTATTATCTGGCAATAATGGATAAATCTGATAAAAAAGTTTTCCTGAATGCCCCTAAAGTAGAGGATCGTGAGGTTTCTTATGAGAAAATGAATTACAAATTATTGCCTGGCGCAAACAAAATGTTACCTAAAGTTTTCTTTGCAAATAGTAGAATTGAATATTTTAATCCCTCGAAAGAAATACAGGAAAATTACAAAAATGACACCCACAAAAAAGGAGAAACTTTTAATTTAAACGACTGTCATGCCTTGATTGATTTTTTTAAGACATCACTCGAAAAACATGAAGATTGGAAACATTTCAATTTTAAATTTTCGCCAACAAAAACATATAAGGATTTAAGTGGTTTTTATAGAGAAGTAGAGCATCAAGGGTATAAAATGACTTTTGAAAATATTCCAACTGACTATATTGATAAAATGGTAAATGAAGGGAAGTTATATCTGTTTCAAATTTACAATAAAGACTTTTCTCCTTTCAGTAAAGGAAACCCAAACATTCATACCCTGTATTGGAAAGCTCTATTTGACGAGAAGAACTTAGCCGATGTAGTGTATAAATTGAACGGGCAAGCAGAAATTTTCTTTAGAAAATTATCTATTGAAGAAAAGAATATAATACTTCATAAAGCCAATGAGCCTTTGAATAGCAAAAATCCATTAACACCAAATAATAAAAATACTTTTAAATACGATTTAATTAAAGACAGGCGATATACCGTTGATAAATTTCAGTTTCACGTACCCATAACAATCAATTTTAAAGCAAGCGGTTTTGAAATTATTAATTCACAAACAAACGAATTCCTCAAAAACAATCCTGATGTAAAAATCATTGGTTTGGATCGGGGCGAACGACACCTGATATATCTTACATTGATTGACCAAAAAGGAAACATCATTATTCAGGAATCGCTGAATATCATTAGCAATAAAGAACGAAATATTGAAACACCTTATCATACCTTATTGCACGAAAAAGAAAAAGAACGAGATGCCGCACGCAAATCATGGGGGACAATTGAAAATATTAAAGAACTGAAAGAAGGCTATATTTCTCAGGTGGTTCACAAAATTGCCGAAATGATGATTGAACACAATGCCATTGTTGTAATGGAAGATTTGAATTTTGGGTTTAAACGCGGACGCTTTAAAGTAGAAAAACAAGTGTATCAGAAATTGGAGAAAATGTTTATTGATAAACTCAATTACCTTGTGTTTAAAAATGCTGAACCCACACAAGAGGGCGGATTATTAAACGCTTTGCAACTTACCAATAAATTTGAAAGTTTTAAAAAAATGGGGAAACAAAGCGGATTTTTGTATTATGTACCGGCATGGAACACCAGTAAAATAGACCCCGTTACAGGTTTTGTAGATTTCCTGAAACCTAAATACGAAAATGTAAAAAGTTCACACGATTTCTTTTCCAAGTTTGATAGAATACAGTACAATGCCAACAAAAATTATTTTGAGTTTGAATTTGATTATAACAACTTTACTGCTAAAGCTGAGGGCAGCATAACAAAGTGGACTGTTTGTACTGTTGGCGATGAACGATATTATTATGTTCCTTCGGATAAATCTACTCCAAAAATTAATATTACCGAAAAATTAAAAGAGTTATTAAAAGCTGAAAATATTGCATTTGAAAACGGTAAAAATTTGATACCGACAATATTAAAAACCGAAAGTAAATTCTTGGTAAAACTCACAAAATATTTAAGCATTACACTGGCATTGAGATATAGCCACAGTGCTGATGGCAGGGATTTTATCCTTTCGCCTGTTGCAGATGAAAACGGGAAATTTTATCATTCCGAAACAGCTGATGAAACGCTTCCTAAAGATGCCGATGCTAATGGCGCTTATCATATTGCTTTAAAAGGTTTATGGTGCTTACAACAAATTAATAAATCGGATGATTTGAAAAAACTAAAACTGGCAATTAGCAACAAAGAATGGTTGCAGTTTGTACAATCAAAAGAATATCAAAAATAAAGTTTTATAGAAAAGCCTCGTAGAGGCAATATTATGGTAAAAATCAACAAATAATGTTAGTCAAAGTGCCGTAGGCACGATATTATAAAACAAACCCAATGGCAAATACATATACACGGAAGCAATGCCCGCATTTCGGGAAAGTCTAAACGATTTTTAAAATTTCTACTATTGTAGATTTTGGCCTAATGGACAAAAGTGTGTGCGTTTTTTAGCTATTTAAAATATTATTGATTACTTTCATTTTTCTCCATTGTTTTAGACCATTATGAACTCTTAGCTTTGTTTTTAAATTAGAAAAAGTACCTTCCAAAGAATTTGTCGTATTTGGCATTTTCAATTGCGGATAATCATACCATGTAAATAGATAAGGCAAGTTGTGTTTTAGGCTTTGATAGGCACTACGTAATCTTTTATGAGTGTAATGCCATTTACTCTTGTTTTCCTCGTTATAGGTCTTTTCATTTAAAAAAATATTCCATTTCAATATCCATTCTTTTAGTACTCCCTCAAAACTTTCTTTATCTGTTCTTGGCAACAATACGATAATTTGCTTTAATTCCTTGCCTGCAATTGTTTTAGGATTTCGAGTTATATAACGTGTCACTATTGCTGCCTGATGGAACTGACACATTTGAACTGGAATGTCTCCAAAAGCTGTAAATAGACCTCGCTTACCATCACAAACAATCCCTTTAATATTCCATCCCTGCTTTTTTAATCTTTCTATTCCGTATATATACTCCGATAAACTTTCGTGTTTTACATACTTCCAATGTAAATTCCTTTTACTGTATTCATCACGAAATACCATTACTCCAAATTCATGGCCAAAATATGAAGTGTCCATGATTACCACAGTTGAAGTAGGATCTATTCCATGAAAAATAACTTCATATTTGTCTAACTTACGCTTAATTGTTCGGGAACTGACATGATGCACTTTAGCCAATTGCTTATAAGTCTGCTTGCCTTTGACATAATCATCCCAGAGTGATAAAACAAACTCTTTTCTAATACGATTTTTATTTTGGAAAACATGTTTGCAATCGGTGCATTGATAGCGTCGCTTTCCTTTGCGAAATCCCCGTTTTTGAACACAAGAACTATTACACTTTGAACATACTTTTTATTCATAGAAATAAAATAATGATTTCAAATGCCCAATATAACTATATTTGAGCCACTTTTTACGCACCATTATTTGTCCATTACATCAACATTTACAAACAAATTTACAAAAAATATTGTTACTCCGTAAAATATCCAATAACTCATGTTGCGTAAATAAATTCTTGTGTGAAAGAAATCCCAAGCCCCAAACTCCAAGTCCCAAGTTTCAAGAACCAAGACCTACGACACTCCCGTAGGGATAGATACCTAAAGCCCTTTTTGAATTTGGGGCTTGAAATTTGGAATTTGGGACTTAAAAAATATATGGTTTTTCCGTTTTATGTATAGTTATATTACAGACTTATATAAGGAATATCAAGCTCAACCGGATTAATACACATGGCAGGTATTTTAGCAGTATTAAAAATTACCCGTTCAGCCCATGGGCTTAAAATAAAACTAGGTAAAAGCTGATCAGGGTTGGTCATCATCATTACCAGGTCGGCTTTAATATAATCACTATATACAATAATGCTTTTTGCAAAATTGCTGCCCGAATCAGCCGATATTTTTTCTGTGAATTTTATTCCGTTCTTCGCCATGATGTTCTTGATCTGTGCCATATTCTTTTTAACCACATCCCCAAGAAATTCATCGTTATGCTTAATCCCGAACAAATGAATGGTCGAATTAAAAATTTTAGCTATATGTATTGCCCATTTTACTTTCTGCTTCGATTCGGCAGACTCATCAATAGGCAGAACAATATGCTTATACCCTTTCCCAAAATCGCGTTCCTGCACAACAATTACAGGTAAAGAAGAACTCTCTATCACTTTAAGTGCAAAACTCCCTGTTAAATGCTGAACACCGATTTTGCCGTGCGTACCCATAACCACAATCTTAGCTCCTATTTTTTCGGTAACTTTTGCTATTGTTGTGAAGATACTTCCTTTTTCTGAAATATAATCAAGTTTTACTTTATACTTTTTTTCTAAAGTATCAGCAATAGCTTTCAGTTTTTCATTTATCGCTTCTTCAGTAAGTTTCTCTTTTTTCAGGTGCGATTTTGTTTCCTTATTGATAACATGAAGAATGGCAACCTTCCCATTCAGTAGTTTTGCAATACCCGCCGCGTGATCAATAGCGAAATCGGCAACTTTAGTAAAATCCGTTGGCACAAGTACAATATTTTCTTCACCTTTTCTCATATATGTAAATTTGTTTATTAATACAAAAATAATATTTTTATTTGGTTTATTGCTTTACCAGGCTAAATATTATTTTTTATTCAGCTTGTCGGCTTTACGACTAATTGAAGCAAGATTAACCTGCAGTAAGTTCATATGTTTTTTGTATCTTCTCAATACATGCGGGTAAAATTAATAAAATGAATTTCTAATTACTCTAATTATTCTAATTTCTAATCAAATCCCAATGACTAAAGTGTCCGTGACTGAAATAGGTTGACCAAAAATAATCTAAAAATGGTTATCCTATGAAAAAAAAATACAGAAAAAAAGAAAGTTTAAAACAGCGCAGGGTCTTCAGCGAAGAAGTTAAAAAGAAAATAG
>JBBAAT010000049.1:0-12402 GCA_041658145.1 Bacteroidales bacterium
CTGGTCTGGATTTACTTCGGCTTCTTTTGCAAATTTCCCCCAATTGCTAACGGCCTCTTTAACTTGCTGAATTAGCTCCGTGGCTTTTTTTATGTTCATCTTTTTTGCCAGTAGCAATAAATCATTGCGGTCTATATCATCACGTTTACCATTAACACTTAATTGGTGCGCTTTCATCCATCTATGGAGTGGGTCATAAGCATAAGTCATATCGTATGCCGGGGCGAGTTTCCATTTACCGTCTTCATCCATCAGGAATGAAATATTTTTAGTATGGTCATCCTGATTTCTTGCAATTACATTAAAAACCATACGCCGGTATAATTCTTCCATTTCCGTATAAGGCAATTTTAACTGGCGCATAGTTTGAAAAGCCTGCTCATAAGAATATGCGCCAGGGTCATTATAATCAAAATGCGCCAGGGCGCATAAGGTTTGCATGTGGATTTTTTTTGTTCCTTCCCGGTCAAACCGCCTGGTCATGAAATGCGCTCTTTTGTTTTCATGAAGTAATATTGATTCGGACATGTTAATGTCACTGTCTTTTGCCATAAGATAGTAAGCATATTCTATTTTACCATATCCTTTGGGGTCTCCGAGTTCTTTGTTTATTATTCCATCAAATTTTATTATCCAATATCCGAAATCTTTTAGTCCATCAATCTGGCCTGAGCGGACATCTCCCGTCTTATCATTATATGCAATAATAGCCTTAGCTCTGGCGCCCCCGGCGGATGTTCCTACGCGTAATATTTCTAATATACCTTTATCTGTTTTTTTATGAATGTTTGTTTGAAGATTCTTTCTTTCAGACAGAACATTTTTGGCTAACCGGACAAGTTCCTTTATTTCTATTGGGTTTGATGTATCACCTGCCGGAAAAATAACCGGTTCATATTCTAATGCGCCCATACCACGTTTTCCTGTATAACATAATCTCTCTACCGGATTCAAACTATCCGTATCACGGCCTTGCTGTGCGAGCCAGGCTTCGATCAGCTTGTTGCCAAACCTATCTGGCAGGCTGTCTGATAATAAACCAGGAAGTCCTCTGTATGTCTCCTTATTTAGCTCAGGAAAAGAAAATATTTTTTTACCATTTA
The DNA here is from genome assembly GCA_041658145.1 of Bacteroidales bacterium. Taxonomy (GTDB): domain Bacteria; phylum Bacteroidota; class Bacteroidia; order Bacteroidales; family CG2-30-32-10; genus JBBAAT01. The sequence goes on from JBBAAT010000049.1 coordinate 1,104, forward strand.
TTACTTCTTCCAACGGCATTTTTAAAGGTGATAAATTCAATCCTCTTTTTAAAAACGCAGTATCAAATTCAAAAGTAGCGGCTACACGGTTTTCATCCCATGCTATCGCACCTGCTTGAGTTCCCCATATATTAACTTTAGCAACTGTTGTCATTTTCCGGTTTTTTTCTTAATGGGTTTTTTCTTTGGCGATGCTTTCCTGCGTTGCTGCTCCTGAAGCCTCAATAATTGCATTGGGCTTATTTCAGGCTCTTCCCAAAACAAATTAAAGACATCCAGCTTATCTAAAGCTCTAAGCACTTGAACCAGTGTAAGCAAGGTCGCTGCTCTTCCTGATTCCATGCGGCTAATGGTGGTGCGGTTAATACCTGACCTTTGAGCCAGTTCATCCTGCGACAGATTCTTGTTTAATCGCATTTGCTTGATGCTGTTGCAAATTTCTTTTACAATAGCTGGGTCTGCCATAGCCGACCAGTTTTTATTGTAGCTTTTAGGACTCATTATATGCAAATATTGGTATTATTGTAGCTTTTAGGCTACAAATATAGGAATAATTTTAATACAAACAAATAATGTGTGGCTTTTTTTTATCTTTGCATATATTTTAGTTTATGACACATAAAGCCGGTTTTGTTAATATTATTGGTAATCCGAATGTGGGTAAATCCACACTGATGAATGCACTGATCGGAGAAAAGTTATCTATTATCACACCGAAAGCGCAAACAACAAGGCACCGGATCATGGGGATTGTAAGTGAAGAGGATTACCAGATCGTATTTTCTGATACTCCAGGAATATTAGAACCACATTACAAACTTCACGAATCCATGATGAAATTTGTAGAAAGTACATTTGAGGATGCTGATCTCTTTTTACTTGTTACTGAAATTGACGAAAATTTTAACAACAAGATTGTACTGGAAAAGCTTGATAAATCGAACATTCCGGTTATAGTGCTGATAAATAAGATCGATCTTTCCGATCAACCGGCTGTTGAAGCTAAGTTATCAGAATGGAAGCAAAAACTCCCAAAAGCTGAAATAATGCCCATTTCGGCATTAAGAAAGTTTAATCTTGAAAAAATTATGAGCGCTGTAATTTCTTTTTTGCCGGAAAATCCGCCTTATTTCTCAAAAGAAGAACTTACCGATAAACCCGAGAAATTTTTTGTCGCCGAAATAATACGTGAAAAAATATTTTTATATTATCAGAAAGAAATCCCTTATTGCGCCGAAGTGCTTATTGATTCATTCAAAGAAGAGGAAGTAATTTATAAGATACGTGCTATTATCTATGTCGCAAGAGAATCGCAAAAAGGCATCGTAATAGGAAACAAAGGCGCTGCGCTGAAGAAAGTAGGCACGATGGCAAGAAAAGACATGGAAACTTTTTTACAAAAAAAAGTATATCTCGAATTGTTTGTTAAAGTCAGCAAAGACTGGCGCGATAGTGAACCACAACTCAAAAAATTCGGGTATATTTTTAAATAGTGTCTGTCAATAAAGTCAATACAAAACGTCATTGCGAGGAGTTCGCCGCGGCGAACGACGAAGCAACTTAGCGAAGCTCACGAACACCTTATAAAAATATAAATAATTGTGAGTAATCTATTAACACATAATGATTAGATTGCTTCACTGCGTTCGCAATGACGACTTTATATACAAGCACTAAATGGCTTTCAGCTCTAAGATATTAAACGGTTTATATTCTTATCTTTGCAAACCTTTACGGATTAAGAATTATGGGAAATATTGTTGCGATAGTGGGAAGACCGAATGTAGGCAAATCAACTCTTTTTAACAGGCTTGTCGAAAAGCGTCAGGCTATTGTGGATGCTACAAGCGGTGTTACACGCGACAGGCATTATGGTAAAGCCGACTGGAACGGCAAAGAGTTTTCGGTGATCGATACCGGCGGATATGTAATGGGGTCAGATGATATATTTGAAAAAGAAATACGCAAGCAGATTACTTTAGCTATTGATGAAGCGAGTATTATTCTATTCCTGGTGGATGTGAACGATGGCGTTACCGGTATGGATGAGGATGTGGCAATGCTTCTCCGCAAATGCCCAAAAAAAGTTTTTTTAGTCGCAAACAAGGTTGACAACAACAATAAAATTCCTGAAGCTGCCGAATTTCATACACTGGGCTTGGGGGAAGTATATTGCCTTTCTGCTGCCAGCGGATCGGGGACAGGTGAACTTCTGGATGATATTGTTAAGGAATTTGATATTATTGTTGAAGAAGAAGCGCCTGACGTACCGCGGTTTGCTGTGGTTGGGAGACCTAATGTCGGGAAGTCTTCGCTGATCAATTCGTTATTGGGGGAAGACAGAAACATAGTAACTCCTATACCCGGAACAACCCGTGATTCATTGTATTCCCGTTATAATCAATTCGGGTTGGATTTTGTGCTGGTGGATACTGCCGGTGTGCGCAAGAAAGCAAAGGTACATGAGGATATTGAATTCTATTCTGTAATGCGGTCTATCAGGGCAATTGAAAATAGCGATGTTTGTTTATTATTGATAGATGCCACCCTTGGATTTGAGGCGCAGGATATGAATATATTTCGCCTTGCGGAAAAGAACAGAAAAGGAATTGTGATCCTTGTTAATAAATGGGATATTGTTGAAAAAGGCACAAACACTGCAAGAGATTACGAAGCATCTATTAAAAAACTTACAGCCCCATTCTCTGACGTTCCCGTTTTATTTATTTCGGCTATTCAAAAACAAAGAATTTTTAAAACGCTTGAAGTAGCAAATCAGGTGTATTTAAACAGGATTAAAAAAATTCCGACTTCAAAACTTAACGAAGTTATGTTGCCTATAATTGCAAATAACCCGCCTCCTGCTACCAAAGGAAAATATATTAAAATAAAATACATTACACAGTTGCCTACCCATTCTCCGTCTTTTGCTTTTTTCTGCAACCTCCCGCAATATGTGAGAGACCCATATAAGCGTTTTGTTGAAAATAAGCTACGGGAGAAGTTTGATTTTTCGGGGGTGCCACTGCAATTATTTTTCAGGCAAAAATAATTTTGAATATTAAAATTTTCGTTACTATTTAGGTATACAAGGTATAGGTTATAAGGTATAGAGGTGGTGAAAATTATAGGTCTTTTCCCTTCGCGGCGGATTCCCTTCTTATACCTTATACCTCTATTTCCCTATACCTAAATAGTTACAATTTTCTAAAAATCATGTGCTATTTCTTTTAATGATACCATTGTTTCTGTTTTTTCAATGCCCTCAATTGCAGTAAGTTTATCTTGTAATATTTCTCTAAGTTGTTCAGAATCCTTGCATATTATTTTCTGTAAAATTATTTCTCATATAATGGGCATTTTTGTGAATATTTTTCAATAATATCGGCTTTAATATAAATTATATTTAATAAATGCTTGACTTTCTCTAAAAAATGTTGTATCTTAGTGAACAAATAAAGGTTATGGTAACAAAAAGTGGGTTTTTTATGTTTTTGTGCATTTACCATACATTAAAAAACCGTTTAAAGTCATGAGGACATACTTTTAACATATTATCATTGAAGTTTTACTCTTGTTTTTTTCTGCAGTTTTTTCTGCTGAATGAGTTGACAATGGCAGAAGGGACAAAGGAACTTATGCCTTCCTCTTCAAATTTTGGGAACCTTTTATATAGAATAGTATGCTCTTTATTGCTGAGTTTTTTTACTGTTTCACCGGTTTTTTTAAAATGCCAGCCTGTTAACGATGATATATGTAATGCCATTTCCCTTGCAGTAAATTCAAATTACTGTTACGATGGCACCAATGTTGGCGCAACTACCGTGTCTTCTGATAAAATTGGTTCCTGTTGGATAGGAGGTACGAAGAGCCATACTGTATGGTACACATTTACTGCTCCTGCTTCGGGTAATGTAATGGTTACCACTGATAATTCCGGTGGCACCTTAACCAATTCACAGCTTGCCATATTCAGTTCATCCGACAATACCTGTAATGGTACGCTTACTGAAGAAGAGTGTGATGAAAATGGGGGTTCGGGCTGTGATTTATGTGCTGCGGCTGTACTTACCGGTTTAACTCCAGGAAAAATCTATTTTGTAGAACTTGATGGATATTCAACCGAGAATGGCACGTTTTGCATAGATGTACATGATGGTGGTGATATTCTCACCAACGATGATTGTGCAAATGCAATGAATATGTGGGTTGGTTCGTCTTGTAATTTACAGAATCAATGTACATATACCACTTATCCGAATTCAATCAATACAGGCGCTACCGGAGAAATATCATGGGAAACGGCTCCTGCTTGTTGGACACAGGGAACAACCCTTAATACCGTATGGTATAAATTCACTGCGGTTAATACTACTACAAATATCCAGATTGAATATACCGGGGGAGGAGCCCCCGACCCTCATGTTGCAGTATATAGTGGCGCTTGTGGAAGCCTGGCACTTGTGGCGTGTCAGGAAGATAATTCGGGAAAAGAAGTGAATCTGAGTTTCTCAACAACTGTCGCACAAACCTATTATATACAATATGATAGTGATAAGGAATTGGGTTGTAACAAGATATGCCTGAACAGCTCAGGCGGATCAGCTGTTCCGTCCAATAATGCCTGCGCTTCTGCTCAAACACTCGTTCTTAATACTCCTGTAAACAGTGACAACTGGCTTGCCACCGATGATGGTTCATTTTCCTGTGGCACCACGGAAAATAGTGTTTGGTATAAATTTACCCCTTTAATAAGCGGCATTCATTATTTTACTTTACTTAGTCAGGAAGGTTGTTACAACTTTAATAACTCTGCATCCACTCATACCAGTTTTTACGGGGCAAGTTTACAGATGGTTGTTTATAATACATCCACGTGTACACCTTCTTCTTCTTCTGAATTTGATTGTGTATCCAGCGAAAATTCAAATAATATTGACATTTCAGCCAGTCTTACAGGAGGACTGACCTATCTTATTATGGTGGACGGTTTATACGGTGCGTCTTGCGAATTCTTTATCGAAGCCTCCGATTATAATGTATTACCTGTAAGCCTGATTTCGTTCAATGGCTATAATAAAGAGGATGTGAATATTATTGAATGGATTACGGCTTCTGAAACAAATAATGATTATTTTACAATAGAACGTTCAGCAAACGCAAAGGATTTCGGAGAAATCGGGCATATTAAAGGCGCAGGGAATTCTAATACATCTGTTAATTACAGTTTTACTGATTATGAACTTGAAAATATTGTTAATTATTACCGGTTGAAACAAACTGATTTGGATGGCAAAATCAATTATCCCAGTACTATCATTGCAATAGGCAACAGTAAGCAGGATCAGAATCCCCTTACTGTATTTCCAAATCCGAATGATGGCATAGAAATAAAGATTAATGTTAATGGTTTTAACAGTAATGAAGTAGTAATAACCATACAGGATATTCTCGGAAGAATATTGTATGCTAAAAAAACCGACACTGAAATGGATAAGAGCAATACTATACCCGTAATGTTTGATGATAAATTAAACTCTGGAATTTACTTCGTAAGCGTTTCAAATGATGAAATTTCTTTAAATAAGAAAATTGTAGTAAAATAATAAGAATTAAAGAAAAACAAACTAATAAAATATAGGAGGGATACAAAATGAAAAAAACAATTTACACAGCGGCAATAGGCTTAATGCTGATACCCGGATTCCGTGGCTCAGCCCAGAATCTATACAGTTTAGACCTGAGTAATCCTTCAACATATTCTATAGATTGCGGAACTGTGAATGCAGGACAGTGGCGTGTTCGAAATAACCATTGTTCATTGATAACTTCTTATATACAGATACCCGGCAGATTGGGCTCGGATACGAATATGGTAGTTCCAATCACGGTTACAATTAAAAGTACCGGAAATCTTAGCTGTGGCGAAATGTTCCCTGATGGTGCATTTATCAGGTATTCGGTAAACTCCGGTCGTTGGTATGTTATCCGCAGGATTACTGCTTGCGAGTTTGTTAGCAATATTAATGTTACAGCCAATCATACTGTATGTGTGCCTGCCGGTTCAAACCTAAGAATAAAAGTCAGTTTGGCAAATGATGACTTTATAGAAAAGTTATGGGTTTTGGACAGAGATATTGTTGTAGGCGCTGCTGCAATAGCTGATTCAACAAACTGGTATTTCAGAATGCTTAATCCTAATGCACAAAATCCTGAAATCAGCAATGATGAAAAAATTGCATTATATCCTAATCCTGCAAATAATGTTGTTACTTTAGAAGTATTACAGCCAATGCTTTTACAAAATGGTGATGTTTATATTTATAACATACAAGGGCAATTAATAATGCAGCAGGTAATTAATAATGAAAAAACTGAAATTAATATTGCTCAACTGCAACAGGGAATATATTTTGTAAGACTTGGCAGTTCCGAAGGCGCTATTATAAAGAAATTTATTAAGGAATAAACATCCGGGTCAGAAGGACTGAAAGTCATATAAAAAGGAAGCATTGCTGCTTCCTTTTATTTATAGTTATATTTATTCTTATACCGATTAGCAATATAATAAGTCCAAAGCGGGAACTATTTAGTTGCAGTACTATCGTTTTTATCGTAATCTACTTCTTTTAAAAGTTTTCCGCTTTCGTCCCAGAATTTCCAGATTCCGGATTGATTTCCTTTATTGTAGTACCCTTCGTAGCGCTTTTGTCCATTTTCAAAATAAACAGTTCTTTTACTATCGTCCAGTCCGTCAACAAAGGAGCCTTCGCTCCATTTATTTCCATTTTTATAGTAATATATCCAATTTCCATTTCTTTTGCTGTTCTTATAATTTCCTTCCAATTCTTTCCGGTGATTGGAATAATATCTCACTTCTTTAACCATTTCCTTATTAGCGCTCTCTCCTCTGTAATATTTTTCAATTTTTGGAAAACCATCAGGATAGGTTTCTTCTGTTACTTTCTTCTCTTTATTGCAGGCGGCAATTACAAATAAAATGATGATGAGGTAAAATATCTTTTTCATAATTCGGCGTGGTTCTATTTTCCCGGTTATTTGGTTTTATATTCGTTACTATTTAGGTTATAAAGGTATAGGGGTGGTGAAAGTTATAGGTCTTATACCTTTATACCTCTATTTCCCTATACCTAAATAATTACTTATATTCTTTGTTCAGTCCTTCTAAAATCTCTTTGGTAATATCAAGGCTGTCATTGGCAAACAGAATGCCGCTACCCTTTGAAAATCCAAGTATATAGTCGTAATTATGCTTTCTGTTGTATCTCTTCAGGAAATTCATAATGCTGTCCTGTAACGCAATATTCATTTTTAATTCTTCCTCCGCAAGTGTTTGTGAAAGCTGGTCTTTCAGATCTAATAAAGTTTGTTGTTGTTGCCCCAGCAGCTTTTCGGTACTTTTGGCCTGGTCGATGGAAAGCGAATTGGACTGCATTTTCTTCTGGTATTCGATTACCTGTGTCTCGAATGATTTTTGTTGAATGGAAAAATTATCTTCGGCTTTTTTTTGTTTTTCTTCAAGATCGGTTTTCATTACCTTAACCAGCTCATAATTTACCATGATCGAATCAGAGTTTACGAAACTTATGACCATTGAAGATTTTTTTGCGTCAGATGAATAAGAACCGGGCTGTCCTGTAAAATAGAGAACAAAAAGAACAATTACTCCTATCAGTGCAATAATGTTCAGTATATTTATACAGCATTTGCATTTTTTTTCCCTGCCTTGCCGGTAGGCAGGCTCACAGGAATTACCTGATGTTTCAGGAGTGGATTCAACTTCGGGCTGCTGCCGGTCGTTTTTTATAATTTCTTCTTCCATAAAAAATAATTATTTTTTGCAAAAATAAACAATTATCTGAAATTTTGTTAAAAACCCTGTATTGTTAAGAAAGTATCCGGTGGCAGTCAGGCATTTGATTGTTAATTACCCATTTCCGACATAAATTTGATACGCAGAAGCCTTATTTCTTCGGGTTTGTAAACATTTTCACCCAAATCCAGCAAGGCATCCGCAATGGAATCAGATTCGGCCTGTTTAAAATAATCAAATATATCCTCCTGATTGTCTTTATCGATCGATTCGTTAATATAATAATTTATATCGATTTTGGTGCCTGATGCGACAATGCTTTCGATCTCTGTAAGTATATCGTCAAAAGTAAGACCTTTTGACCGGGCAATATCTTCCAGTGGAATTTTCCTGTCAATATTTTGTATTATATAAACTTTAATGCCTGATTTGTTGACAACAGACTTTACGATCATATCAATCGGGCGTTCAATTTCGTTTTCCTCAACATACCGGGCAATAAGATCAACAAAAGGTTTCCCATAACGAACAGCTTTTCCTGAACCGACTCCTATAATTTGCTTCAGTTCTTCGATGGAAACAGGATAATGTATAGCCATATCTTCTAATGAAGGATCCTGAAATATTACAAAGGGCGGGAGATTTTGTTTTTTTGCAATTTCTTTGCGGAGGTCTTTCAATAATGAAAAGATCACTTGATCGGTTGCACTTGTTTTTTGGCCTCCTGTAAAAAATTCATCGTCGGCTGCATTTTCATAATCATGATCCAATGTCATAAGGATGGAATGCGTGTTTTCAAGGAAATTTAAGCCTTCCTTGCTTACCTTCAACAGTCCGTAATTGTCAATATCTTTTAAAAGCAATCGCTCAATTAGTGTCTGCCTAATAATGGAATTCCAGAAACGTTCATCTTTATCTGCGCCTTTTCCAAATATTTCAAGTATATTGTGTTTGCAAGATTTGATTGTTGCTGAGTTTTTTCCGATCAGCACGTTGATAACATGTTTCGCCTTAAAAAGTTGCTTGATAGCAAGAATTGTTTCGAGCAGAGTAGTCACATAGCTTTTGGCTTCGAATTTTGTTTTCGGATGGAGGCAGTTATCGCAGTTCTGGCAATTATCCTGCTTCATAATTTCACCGAAATAATGAAGCAATTGTTTTCTACGGCATACAGAAGATTCGGCATAAGAAACCACTTCGAGCAAAAGATGTTTCCCTATTTCCTGTTCCGCCACAGGTTTGCCCTTCATGAATTTTTCAAGTTTTTGTATGTCATCGTAACTGTAAAAAGCAATACAATTGCCTTCGCCATCATCTCTGCCGGAGCGTCCGGTTTCCTGGTAATATCCTTCTATGCTTTTGGGCATATCATAATGTATAACGAAACGTATATCGGGTTTATCGATACCCATGCCGAATGCAATAGTGGCGACGATTATATCCACTTCTTCCATCAGGAATTTATCCTGGTTTATAACGCGGGTTTGCGAATCAAGTCCTGCATGGTAAGGCAGCGCTTTGATACCATTTACCTTCAATGTTTCTGCAAGTTCTTCAACTTTCTTGCGCGACAGACAATAAACGATACCCGATTTTCCGTGATGTGATTTAACATATTTGATTACCTCTTTGTTTACATCTCCTGATTTTGGCCTCACTTCATAATACAGGTTTGGCCTATTGAAAGATGATTTAAAGATAGAAGCATTCATCATGTTCAGGTTCTTCTGTATATCTAATTGAACCTTGGGAGTGGCAGTAGCTGTTAGCGCGATAATTGGAACCTTTTTTCCAATGGCTTCTATGATAGGTCTTAGTCTGCGGTATTCAGGGCGGAAATCATGACCCCATTCAGAAATACAATGTGCTTCATCAATGGCAAAGAAAGAGATATCAATTTCTTTAAGAAAATCAACGTTTTCGTCTTTTGTGAGCGATTCAGGCGCTACATAAAGAAGCTTTGTTTTTCTTTCCTGCAAATCTTTTTTTACATGTGCAATTTCCTGCTTGGAAAGGGATGAATTGAGAAAATGAGCAATACCTTCTTCATTACCAAAGTTACGTATGGCATCTACCTGATTTTTCATCAGCGAGATAAGCGGAGAAACAATAATAGCAGTTCCTTTACTGATAAGCGCAGGGAGTTGATAACACATGGATTTACCACCGCCGGTGGGCATAATGACAAATGTATCGTTTTTACTCAATACATTTTTTATAATGGCTTCCTGATCTCCTTTGAACGAATCAAAACCGAATATTTTCTTCAATAACTCTTTCAGTGAACTATCAACCTTCGATTTCATTTATTATTTATACTTTATTAATGCAATGTTTTACAAACCTACATGAATTTTTAAAAATACACAAATACCTGATGAAAATTCATGTACGGTTCCCTCTGACCTTTAAAAAAACAAAACAATTTACAGAGGAAATGTAAATATATAGTAATTTTTTTGGATTTGTTATGCAAATATAAAATTTTTAACAAAAAACCCTTGAAAAACTTTAAAAAATTGAACGAAAAATAAATTCAAAATTGATTATAAAAAATAAAATACAGCTAATATTGTAAATATTGAATGCTGAATTCAAGTTTGAAGTGCAACGAATTTAGAAAAAATTTCATTAGGAGTTGAAAAACATAATTTTTTTCTTAGTTTATCCTGCCTTGCCGGCAGGCAGGTATTAAGCAACTCCTAAACCTTAATAATACCGATTCTCAATATATAATAGTCCAAAAGCATAGACTAAATATATTATAGATCGGCATTAACCATTGTAAAATTCAAAATAGTCCAAAGGACATTTTGAATTAACAATTGGTATAATATCGCTATATCCGAAAGCATCCCTGCCTGACTGCCAGCCCGACAAGGTCATTCTGGCGGGCGTCACGCAGGCAGGAAAGCGATTTCCGATTTACTTTTTTCTTCTTTTAATAAAAAAGCTATCAAAACTCTTTCATCGTAACTGATTTGTTTATATTTTTGCACTTCTATCTTGAACTTAGCAATACTTAATTATATGCTCCACGAAAAAACCATAGCAGTAGTAATACCTGCATATAACGAAGAAGGACAAATTGGGATGGTAATAGAAACCATGCCTGCTTTTGTTGATAAAATAATTATCGTTAACGATTGTTCTAAAGACAAAACTGCGGATATAGTTAAATCGTTTTGGGATACTGATTTAAATATAGGTATAGAAATATTGAATACTACATTAAAGCCAATAGAAGGACATTTCCATCGTTCAGGAAGAGTTTTGCAGAAACAAGCTATCGATGAATTAGATTTGTTTTTGCCTTCAAAAGTTGAAAACAGAAATCCAGAGAATGAACGTGTGATATTAATAAATCAATTAAAAAACGGAAAAGTTGGATCTGCAATAGCCAGGGGATATAAATGGTGTAAAGATTATGGCATTGATTGTACTGCGGTAATGGCGGGTGATGGA
>JBBAAT010000050.1:0-12396 GCA_041658145.1 Bacteroidales bacterium
AATTGCTTTTGAAACCCAGCACATCAAAATAATATTTACCCGTTTTTGTTGCGTTTCGTAATCAAAACTTTTTTTAATTTTGTTATACGCTTTAAACTCTATTATTATGAAAAAAATTGTTGTCCTATTTTTGATCGTTTTCTGCAGTACTGTTGTCTTTGCTCAAAACACTCCCAGGAAAGACAAAGCTATCTTTAAAGAATACAAAGCCGGATATTATCAGAACTCCATTCTAAAAGGAATAGAGACCTATGAAAAGAAGGATACTCTACCTCCTGTTACCAAAAAATTTAAGATTGATTTCACCGGTATGGACATTCCAACCTCCGTTGATCAGTTCACCAGATCATGGTATCAACCGCCCATTTCACAGGGAAATACAGGCACTTGCTGGTGTTTTTCAACCACATCTTACTTCGAATCGGAAATTTACAGGCTTTATAAAAAAGAGGTTAAACTATCCGAAATGTACACAGTATACTGGGAGTACGTGGAGAAAGCAAAACGTTTTGTGAAAGAAAAAGGAAATTCCGCTTTTGTTGAAGGTTCCGAAGCCAATGCGGTAACGCGTATGTGGAAAAAATACGGTGTTATTCCGGAATCAGATTATTCAGGAATGTTGCCAGGACAAACTTTTTACAATCATGAAAAAATGTTTGCTGAAATGAATACATACCTGAAATCGGTTAAAACAAACAGCGCCTGGAACGAAGAAGAAGTGATCGCTACTATAAAGTCCATCATGAACGACTATATGGGCGTGCCGCCTTCCAAAGTTACTGTTGACAGAAAAGAAATGACTCCTCAGGAATACCTGAAAAATGTTTTAAAACTGAACCCCGATGATTATATCGATGTGATGTCGTTGATGGAAAAACCTTACAATACAAAATGTGAGTACAAGGTTCCCGATAACTGGTGGCATTCCGAAGATTATTACAATGTTTCACTTGATGATTATATGAACATTATTAAGTATGCAGTAAAGAACGGTTTCACTGTTGCTCTGGGTGGCGATGTTTCCGAAGCAGGCTTTGAACCATACTCGCAGACGGCCGTTGTTCCTACTTTTGATATTCCATCAGAATACATTGATGAAAATGCCCGCCAGTTTCGTTTTAGCAATCAAACGACCACCGACGATCATGGAATTCATCTTGTTGGTTATTACGAAAAAGACGGAACAATATGGTTTTTAGTGAAAGACTCCGGATCCGGTTCACGCAATGCAGGCAAGGAAAGCAAAAACTTCGGCTTTTATTTTTTCCATGAAGATTACGTAAAATTAAAAATAATGGATTTCATGCTGCATAAAGATGCAATGAAGGAGGTTTTAAAGAAATTCACCAAGTAACGCCTGAAATATCAAGGTATTTTGAAAAAGATAATCAAATTTGATTATCTTTTTTATTTACTACGTCTCCCCCTTAGAAAAGGGGGCCAGGGGGATTGAGTGATCCTCAATATTGGAAATTATTTATACATTTGAAAATAATTTCAAACAATATGTAGTAACTACTCAGCCGATGAAAAAATAAATAGAACACTGATTCGCCATGGCTAACGCTGATGATTATGATAAACACAGATAAAATAAAATCATATTTAATCATAAGCAATCTGCGTCATCTGCGTTCTATTCCATTGCCTGAGTAGTTACCAATATGTAAACAAATGATTTTACTACCATTTCTGCATTTTTTCTGCCTTCTGGTGTTTGCTTACTTGGCGGGTTTGGTATTATATAAAAACCCCAAGTCCATACTTAACAGGTCTTGTGCTGTTTTAATGGCTTGTTTTTCGGTATGGCATTTTGCTGTTATTTTTCCGGCAGGTTATGGTCATGATACTGTGAATCTATTTCAGAATATTTTTTCCATATGAGGCTTAGTTTTTTAGAAAACTAAGTTATACTTTTGTGTCATTAACTAATAGACGTGTTGCAAAATTAGAGTTTTCTGGATTTTGTCAAAAATTTAAAATCGTAAATTGTTTATACTCAACAAATAATTTTTTATGATTTTGTGAAAAATTATGAGTTTTTTTATTTCGCAACATATCTAATTATTAGAAGCGCCCATAATAATAAAAAATAATGAAAAAACGAGTAGCAAATATTATAATAGAGCATTTATTACAGGAAAATATAAAATATATTTTCGGTGTAACAGGAAAAGCAATATCTCCTTTTATAGACGCTATTCTTGATTATGATGCTATTGAATTTATTTCTTCAAAACATGAGAGCGGAGCCGCTCTGATGGCTTATGGCTATGCTCAGGGGAGTGGAAATATAGGTGTTTGTTGTGGTACAACCGGTGGTGGTTCTACTAATTTAGCCACGGGCGTTGCAACAGCTTATATGAATTCCATCCCTTTATTAGTCTTTACAGGACAAGTTTCTACTGTTGAGTTTGGAAAAAGGGCTTTTCAGGAATCTACCGGATATGGACAATCAATTAATACAGTTGATTTTTTTAAACCTATTACAAAAGAAAGTTTTGCTTTAATTAACCCCACAAAAGTAGCTGAAACAATAAGGTATGCTATTAGAAGTGCAACTTCGGGCAGGATGGGTCCTGTGCATATTAATATTCCAATGGATATTCAATTGGCTGAAATTGAATATCAACTACAGGAAAAGGAAAAACATTCTTCATCCAACGAATTGCATTGGGAAAGTGCTGCAATGGAAGAAGCCCTGAGTCTTATTGATGAAGCAAAAAATCCGGTATTTCTTATAGGATGGGGCGGCGTTCTTTCAGGTGCGAATAATGAAATAATTGAAATAGCTGAAAAATTAAAAATACCTGTTGCAACAACAATACAGGGTAAAGGGGCTATCCCGACCAACCATTCTTTATGTCTTGGAATTATGGGTATATGTGGACATCCAACTGCTTCTGAATATATTTTTGAGGAGTCGGATTTACTAATAGCTGTTGGCGCTTCCTTCGGTGAATTTACCACATTTAATTGGGACGAACGATTTTTGAAAAATAAAAAAATAATACAAATTGATATTGATAATAGAGAAATCGGGAAAAATTATCCTGTGCAAGTTGGTCTTGTTGGCGATGCAAAAGTTATTATCCATCAATTAAAACTAATGATTGATAAATCAGATATTAAATTTAAAAAATCGGGAGATGAAATAGAAAATTTTATTAAAACAACAGGAATGTATATTAATTCAGAGTCAATGGAAGATAATAGTATTCCCATTAAACCCCAAAGAGTGATGAAAGAGGTAAGAGACAATACGCCCGGCAATACAATATTTCTCGCAGATTCAGGTTCTCACTGTGCATGGGCGATGCATTACCTCCCTATTTACCATGGTGGTGGTTTTTATCCAGCTATAAGCCTTGGTTCAATGGGAGCTTCTATATGTTCTTCAATAGGAGTAAAATTAACTAAACCTGGTAATCCTGTAATTTGTATATGTGGTGATGGTTCTTTTTTAATGTATGGAAACGAAATTGCAACGGCAGAACAATTTAATATCCCTGTAATATGGGTAATTTTAAACGACTCAAAATATAGTATGCCGGCATTTTCTTCGAAAAAGATGTATGATAGAACAATTGGCGTGAAATTAAGTAAAACTAATTTTTCAAAATTAGCTGAAGCGTTTAATGTAAAAGGGTATAGAGTAGAAAGACCAGGTGAATTGCCAGAAATTTTAACAGAAGCGATAGCTTTGAATAAACCTGTAGTAATTGATGTTGTTATAGATCCTGACGAAATTCCGCCTATTGGGCAGAGAAAATAAAATCAGGGTATTAAAAAATTAAGGTTTATCACTGATGTTACGCAAATATATAAATGATTACTAAATTAACGGTCAGGCAGAGCCGTCCCCGTTTCGGGACGTGTCGAAGCCCAACCAATACATAGTCACTCTTCGACACGGACGCTAACCCACAAATCTATGCTATGTCCGGCTCTGAGTGACACTAACAAACAAATATATAATATGCGTAACATCAGTTAATCAGTAAAATGAATACCTACTATGGAAAATTTCGAGAAATCAGACATTATAACTAAAGTTGCTTATAATAAAAACACGGAAAAATTTCTTCCGCGTAATGAACAAATGCTTATAAATAACCGGTTGAAGCAAAAACTTTTTCGTTTTGTTAGTGAAATGACTACTGAAATAAACAGGCCCGAAGCAATGAAACTATTTGATGCCATGATGAATGATATGCATGGTAAAAGAGTGAAAGATTTATATGCTTTCAGAAGCGAAGGAAATCATGTTGTCGCTTTACTTTGTTGTTCTATACCTCCTGAACTTATTTATGCAATAGATAATCACATACCTGTTAGTGTGTGCATGGGCGCCGGCGAAGTAGAGAGTTATACCGACGAATATACGAAAGGAATGTGCCCGTTATCACGTTCAATGGTAGGATTTCAGAGTACAGGAATGTGTGTGTTTTTTAACGTCGCTGATTATGTAATTGTATCGGATTTCTGTAATTGTATTAAGAAATCGTCAAATATTATACAAAAGATTTCGGGTGATTTGGAAGTATTTTCAACAGAATCGCATCAAACTGACAATAAAATAAATATCAATGTTTCAAGTTTCCAGGAGTGGATACTTAAAATTACACAAGGTAAAGGTTTTAATAAAGAAAAATTTATAGAATATTGTAAAATCTATTCCGAAATCAGAGATGTTTATAAATCAATTATGAGTTTAAGAAAAATTCGTAATTCGCCTATAAATGGAAGGAACAGCTTATGGATACAACAGCTTTTTCTTGTTGAAGAACCAAAGAAATTGCTTTCGGCGCTTAAAAAACTTGAAGATGAACTAAATAATAACGTAAATAAAAATATTGGTTTTAATTCTACAGGCGCAAAAAAAAGAATAATGTTAATTACACCACGTATTATGCCTCCGTTTACTGAAATTTTTCGTATTATTGAAAATAATAATGCTATAATTGTATGTGAAGAATGGTGTATGGGAATTTCTAACATAAATTATAATATTGATGATTTAATTGATATTGTTAATAATGAAAATTCAACAATCGAAAATTCAGTAAAATATATAATGGAAAATATTGATAAAACTGTATGTGCTTGTTTTAAAGATTTTGATATTGAAAAAATTATAAAGAAGATTGAAGAATATAAGGTTGACGCGGTAATTAATTATTCATTTAAAAATTGCCCCAATATGGAAGATAAAACAAAAAAAATAAGTGAATTATTAATTAAGAATGGGATTCCGTCAATGACTTTGCAAACAGATTATTTAGAAATATATGAAAAAGAAGATATGTATATGAAAAAGATTAACGACTTTTTTGAAACCTTAAATTAAAATTTTTAGTATCCACTCAAAAAAGCAGGGAAAATAGAACGCAGATAACGCAGATAATTATGATGAGCGCAGATGAAAATCTTATGTAATCATAAAAATCAGCGTCATCAGCGTTCCATTATATTTTGACAGGATACATTTTAGTTCACTTTTACCCTTGTCTTTTGAGAGGATACAATTTTTACTTTTAACCAATGTATTAACCAAATAACCTAAAATTATATATTATGGACTTACAAAAAAAATATGAAAACGCTCAACAAAAAATCAACATTCTTGAAAAAAGGGTTGCGGAAAATTTGGGAAAAGCAAATGAGCTGCTAAAAATGATAGGAACTTTAGATAACCAAATATTTTGTTGTCAAAAGAATAAAAACGATGAATATATTATAATATTTAATGAAGGAAAAATAGCAGAAGAATATAATCATAGTACAGAACAGACAAAAGGAAATAAATTACGGGATTTAATCGGAGATGAACTGTACTCAAAACTGAAACCTTATTACGATCAGGCATTCAATGGCGAAATTGTAAAATATAAAGGGTTTCAATTCGAAGAACGATATGTTTCTACAATTCTTTCGCCGTTTAAAAAAAGACAAGACGGTACTGTAACAGAAATTATTGGTAACACTCAAGACATTACTGAGCTATCCAAAGAACGATATTTTTCTACAATTCTTACACCGTTAAAAAAAAGGCAAGACGGTACTGTAATAGAAATTGTTGGTAACACTAAAGACATTACTGAGCTATATCATATAGAAGAGAAATATAAGGAAACGATGGAGATTCTTGATAAAATTATTGAACTCAACCCTTACAGTATTCAAATATTAGATGCAGACGGACATCATATTAGTGGAAACAAGGCATTCATAGAACTTTTTATAGCTGCTCCTCCCAATGAATGGACTATATTTAATGACCCACTTCTTAAAGAAAGATTTGGTGAAAAATTAATCTCGCTCATAAAAGAAGAAGTTGTAACTACACCTCAAACATGGTACAATCCTCATTTTGTTGATCCTAATTGCCCTGATAATCCTATTTGTATAAGCTCAGTTAGTTTCCCTGTATTTTTATCAGACGGCAAGCTTGAATGTATTGTGGTTATGCATGAAAACATTACAGGCAGAATGAAAGCGGAAGAAGATCTTAAAACAAGAATAACAGAACTTGAAGACTTTCACGATCTGACAGTTGGGCGCGAACTTAAAATGAAAAAGATGGAAGAAGAAATGGAAGAATTGAAAAAGAAAATAAAAAATAATAACAAGTAATACCGGTAACTACACAGCCGATGAAAAAATAAATAGAACGCTGATGACGCTGATGATTATGATGAACACAGATAAAATAAAATCTTATTTAATAATAAATTTTATGATGAACAAGATAAAAATCATATTTAATCTTAGGCAATCTGCGTCATCAGCGTTCTATTCCATTACCTGAGTAGTTACTAATACCAGAATTTGAAACAAAACATTGATGGAAGCAACAACACTTAAACAATTACAAATCATTGTTAATAATGCACGGGATATTACTGATGCACAATTAACTGTTTTATTTTTATTAAATGAAGAAACCAATAAGTTTGAATTTAAAGTAATTGATCAAAAAAATACTTCTACACTGCAGACAGCTATTGAAGAAGCTAAAAAATTTGCTCCTGATTTTAATCTTCTGATTTATGGCTTTCCTGCTGATATAAATCCTTATGGTAAGAAGATAGTAGATAGTAAAAAGCATTCAATTACTGATCTGTATGGTGCCGTAGAAAATATGATCCCTAAAATAGCAGTTATTGCTGGTCAAAAAATTCTTAATATAAAAAATGTTGCTGCCTTCCCTGTTATTATAAATGAAAAGGTTAAAGGCATAATAGCCTACCTCAGTAAAAAAGAGCCTGAAGAAAAAGATATAAAAGTTATGCAGGCTTTTACTGATCAGCTTATGTTACTTATTGAAAATATCCAAATATCCGAAAGTCTGTATGAAAAACTAAAGGAAGAAACCTTCAAGTTAGGAAAAGAAAGAAATAATCTGGATTCGAAGGTAAAGGAAAGAACAATGAAATTGGATAATTCCAGGAGTGCATTGTTATACATGTTAAAAGATATTGATAAAACAAACAAGGAGCTGGCTTCTGCAAAGGAATATACGGATAATATCATCAAATCAATGATAGACACCCTTATTGTGGTTAATTCTAATGCTATAATTCAAAAGGTTAATCAATCAACCTTAAACCTATTAGGTTACGAAGAAGATGAATTGACAGGAAAACCGCTTGGAATAATTTTAAAAGAAGAAGCTATATTCAAGGGTACGGAAATAGAAGATTTAGTTAAAAAAGTTTGTGTTTCTAACGTAGAAAAAACATACTTAACAAAGGATGGCAGAGAAATTCCTGTTTTGTTTTCAGGTTCGGTTATGCGTAATGATAAGGGAACTGTTTCGGGTATAGTATGTGTTGCATCAGACATCACCGAGCGCAAGCAGGCGGAAGAAACCCTTCGGAGAAAAGATGAACATTACAAAGCAATGATTGAAAATATCTTTAAGTTTATTCCTGAAGGAGTTCTCGTGTTTACAGAATCAATGAGTCTCCTGAAGCAGAACAAGGCGTTCGGTGATATTATCCGAAAGTACGCGCCGGTGCTGGGATATACAGAAGATGAACTTGCTCAAAAGATAATTAAGCAGTTGAGCAGCGAAATTCTGAGCGGTGAAAAAACTGAGATACATATTTCCAGAAAGTCCCAATGAAAAAAAAACATCGTAACTACACAGCCGATGAAAAAATAAATAGAATCCCGAAGTTTCGGGACTGATAATTATGATGTACACAGATAAAATAAAATCTTATTTAATCATAAATTTTATGATGAACAATATAAAAATCATATTTAATCTTAAGCAATCTGCGTCATCAGCGTTCTATTACATTGCCTGAGTTACAAAAAATCATCTCCTTATGCATGGTTCAGCAATAGCAAAAATAACATTATCGAAAATTCTTAAAATGTCAATGAATCAATACATAGGCTTCGTAGAAAGAAAAATTAATGGCTTCGAAAATTACAAAGAAAAACGAGTTTCTTTTTTTGCTAAGGTTATTCCGGCAAATGAAAATATAAGGGAACCTCTAAAAACTAATTTTCAGATGTTTTTTACCCCGTCCCTAAAGGGTGAAACATCTGAAAATCAGCCTCCCTTTAGGGTTAGGGGTAAAGCTGATTTTCAGTTTTTAGAGATGCCCATAAGTTTTTCCGAAAACCCCGGTCATATATTCAACATTGAAGTAGCGGACGAAAGATTAATAAAGCAATATCCCTTAAACGGACAGAATAATGAAGTTATAGTAAAAATGATTAATACGAGAAACAAACTCTCGGAACATATAGTCCGCGGAATTATTGAATTTCAGAAAAAGTTTTGGGAGACAGGGGATGTATCGTATATCAAACCTTTGACATTGAAGAAATTCATTTTGCTTTATCCGCATCCTAATCTTGATGAATCAAGACTTTCAAGGCTTGGTTCCGTTTTGTTACTTCAGACCTGCCTACCCTGCCTACCGGCAAGGCAGGCGAGCAGGCAGGTGCAAAGCGGAAAAACTATCATCTTGAAAAATCTTTTTATTTCAAAAAGAAGATTTTATGCTAATGTTATTAAGAATTTTATTGATGAATCCGACAAAGCGCTAACCGATAAGGATATTCAAACTATTCTGAAAAAACAATACGACATCCACATCTCATCGCGAACAATCTGTGAATGCCGGAAACTGCTTTCCATACCCAACTTCAGAGAACGAAGTGATTGCTACTATCCAAATGGGGTTTCATTCAGCAATCCCATTGCATTAATTTCAAAAACCATTAATCGAATCCCTGCTGAACAGGGAATTTATGAACTGTGTCTTTCAACGAAGATACCTTACCCGAAATGCAGCAGTCGTGTTATTTACATAGGTTCTTCTGAGAATCTGCGCCGGCGCATTACAAATTATAAAGGAAAAGTGTTAAAGAATAAACGTATAGCGGAATTCATTCGCAATGATAATGTAAGCGTACGTCATCACCTTACTGCCGACTATATTAAATTGGAAAAAGAACTGTTGAAAAATTTCAAAAAGCATTATGGTCAACTACCTAAAGGAAACAAAATCGGAGCAATATTATGAAAGAAAGTGATGAACTTATTCTTCAGTTTAATGTAGCAAGAATGTTTCTTGCAGAAGAAGAAGAAGAAGAAGAAGAAGAAGCTCGCTTAGTTGTGTCTTTATCTGATATTACCGCACGCAAACAGGCAGAAGAAACATTGCGCAAAAGCGAACAACACTACCGTTTGCTATACGAACAGGCGCTATTTGGATATTATTCGCTCAGTATGGATGGAACCATCCTTGATGTAAATCTCGCTGCACTTGACACATTAGGATATTCAGACAAAGAAAAAATTGTTGGGAGAAATTTTGCAGATTTTATTGCTCCTGAATTTAAGAATATGTTCAGGGAAAATTTTCTGAAATTCATTAAACAGGGCTATATTAACGATATGCAATTTGATGTACTACGCGGGGACGGAAAAATAATGCATGTATATTTCGGAGGAAGAATTTCTTATGATAAGCATGGTCGTTTTCTGCAATCCCATTGCGTCGTAAGCAATATCACGGATAAGGATAACGATAAGGAGAAGGACTATTACAGTAAGAATATTGCCTTATTGACGGAATCAGCTATGAAGTATGTTGAGATCACTCATGAAGAAAATATCTATGATTATATCTCAGAAATCTTAAGAAAACTAACGGAAGCAAAATATGTTATGATCAGTTCCTATGACAAAAGAACAAAGGAACTTAAGGTTGAATCATTTTTCGCTGAAAACACAATCATCGATAAAATACAAAAAGTATTAGGCAGAAGCCTAATTGGAATGAAAGCGAAACCAAAAGATGAAATTCTTTTTGCTCGTCAGTATAAAGAATTATGCAGTAAAGAGATAGTTCAGGTTCACGGAGGCTTATATGAGCTCACCGGAAAATCCATTCCTCGTTCCGTTTGCCTGGCAGTTGAAAAGATACTCAAGATGGGAAGCATCTATATGATGGGCTTTTCAATAAACAATGAATTGTATGGATCTGCTGCATTTATATTGCAAAGAGGCGAGGAAGTTAAAAATAAAAATGTCATCAAGGCATTCATAAACCAGACCTCTGCGGTATTGCAGCGCCGGATTTCCGAAAAAACAATTCGCGAAAGTGATGAACGGTATGAACAAATCACCGAAACTGTCGGAGAATGGATATGGGAAACAGATGTTCAGGGCTTATATACGTATTCAAGTCCTGTTGTAGAAGATATCATGGGGTACAAGCCTGCAGAAATCATTGGTATAAAACACTTCTACGATCTTTTTGAGCCAAAAGTCAAATCTGAGTTGAAGAAAAAAATCTTTAAACAGTTATCTGATAAAAAGTTTTTAAGGAATCTGGTTATTGAATATATACATAAGAAAGGTCATAGCGTATTCCTGCAAACGAATTGTTTGCCGATATTGGATAAGAAAGGTAATCTTTCAGGAATCAGGGGCGCAAATAATGACATTTCCTCACAGATAAATGCAGAAAATGCACTAAGAGAAACGCATACATTATTGAATGCGCTGCCGGAAGGTATAGTTATGATGGATCTGAAAGGTTGTATTACAGAAGTGTCAAATATTACCCTTGAAATGATGGGAGATGAAAACAAAGCTAATTTTATAGGAAAACATTTTTTACGCTTCATCCCCCCTGAAGAAATTAAAAAAGCAAAAGAAATGATAGAAAGGACAGTGGACGAAGGCTTGGTTCAAAATGCGGAGATCAGATTGACTAAAAAAAATAAATCACAATTTATCAGCGAAATCACTTCCACTCTGATCCAGGAAAGCGGTGGCAAACCAAAAGCGTTTATGGCAATAATCAGGGATATTTCTCAACGAAAGGAAATGGAACAGAAACTGATTCATACCGAACGCATGGCAGGCTTGGGAGGAATGGCTACCGGTATTGCCCATGAAATCAATCAACCGTTAAATACCATTTCTTTAAGCCTTGAAAATATTCTCCTTGAAATTAAAACAAAAAAAACTGTTGACGAAAAGTACCTTCAGGACAAATCCGATAAAATATTTGAAAATATTTCAAGAATCGAAAACATCATTGATCACATAAGGGTTTTTTCCAGGGATCAAGACGATTATATACTTACTTCATTTGATATAAATGACAGCATTAAAAACGCCATATCAATGGTGTCAGAACAATATAAGCACAAAGCAATTGATATAAAGATCTCCCTTGACAAAAAAATCCAGCCTATTCTCGGAAACACATATAAATTTGAACAGGTAATTCTGAATTTACTGACAAACGCCAAAGATGCAATGGAAGAAAAAAGGGAAACATTAAAAAATGATTTTCAAAAGGTGGTTAATATCAGAACGTATCAAGATGATCAAACCCTGCCTACCTTGCCTACCGGCAGGCAGGCCGGACAGGCAAGCATTTATGTTGAAGTTAAAGATAATGGAACAGGAATTAATTCTGACGAAATAGACAAAATCATGCTCCCGTTCTATTCCACAAAAGACGCAGGAAAAGGGACAGGGCTGGGACTTTCCATTTCATTCGGAATAATTAAAGAAATGGGCGGGAATATCGAAATACAAAGCGAACCTTTGATAGGAACAACCATACGGATTATCCTTCCCGTTATTCATTAACAGCAATGAACCTCCATCTATTGAGGTCTCTTCAGCTGTATAGTTAAGTTCTATATGCTTTCTTCTTTCAGTTATTTTATGCCAAAACAATAAATTTATTGATTTTTATTAAAATTACATTTCGGGCAGAATATTATTTTGATGTGCTGGAAATAAATAATCATAAACAATAATAAGAGTTCAATTTAAACTTATTTGTCAGGCAGAGCCGTTCTGCAATGTCGTTTGTTTACGCATAGGGTTTGTCATTCTTC
>JBBAAT010000051.1:0-12209 GCA_041658145.1 Bacteroidales bacterium
ATACGCATCAGAATGCAGTGAATTCGGCAAAAATTTTACATAAAGAATTTCCTTCCGGGAAATTTCTCCTTATTACATCTTCAATTCATATGCGACGTGCAATGGGATGTTTTAAAAAAGCAGGAATACAGATAACACCATACAGCACGGACAAACAGACCGGCAGACGGCTCTTTATAGTAGGGCACTTGTTTATTCCCAGCCTTGATGCCCTTGAAGTCTGGAATAAACTGATACACGAAGTGATAGGATATGCGGTGTACGCCATTTGGGGATATTTGTGATTTACTATTTGCCGCTGACAGTTACAAGCTAACAACAAACAATCACCCATGGCTCAAACATTATTTATAATAATCATTGCATTCATCATTGTTGACTACATCCTCGAAAGATGGCTCAGCTACCTCAACAGTCTGTATTGGAGTAATGACCTTCCTGAAGAGCTGAGAGGAATTTATGATGCTGAAAAGTATCGCAAATCACAGGATTATCAGAAAGTACAACACAAATTTGGCTTGCTGATAAGTTCATTGTCATTTGTGTTTATGCTTGCTTTTCTGTATTTCGAAGGCTTTGCATATATTGATCAAATCGCCAGATCTTATACAAACAATAATATCCTGATTGCATTAATTTTCTTCGGGATTCTTGGTATTACAGCCGACATATTATCAACACCGTTTCAGATATACAGCCAGTTTGTGATTGAAGAAAAATTTGGTTTCAATAAAACAACATGGAAAACTTTTGTATTAGATAAAATGAAATCATGGTTACTTGGCGCTCTTATCGGGGGAGGATTACTGTCTCTCATCATCTGGATATATAATTCAACAGGAGATTATTTTTGGCTGATTACATGGGCAGTAGTCACGGCATTCATGATTTTTATGGCGATGTTTTATTCATCACTTATCGTTCCTTTGTTCAATAAACAAACGCCACTCGAAGATGGGGAATTACGGAATGCGATCAAAGAATTCGCAGATAAGGTGGGATTTAAACTGAATAATATCTTTGTTATTGATGGTTCTAAGCGATCAACGAAAGCGAATGCATATTTCAGCGGTATGGGCGCTAAGAAAAGAATTGTATTATTTGATACACTTATTAAAGATCACACAACCGAAGAGCTTGTTGCAGTGCTTGCTCATGAAATAGGGCATTATAAAAAGAAACACACATTAAAAGGGATGATCCTGTCGGTAGTTCAAACAGGAATAATGCTATACATTATCTCTCTATTCATTGGTAATCCTGTGTTGTCGCAGGCGCTGGGTGCGGAGCAGGGGAGCTTTCATATTGGCATACTTGCATTTGGATTATTATACAGTCCGTTATCACTGCTTCTTGGAATATTAATGAATGTGATTTCCCGTAAATACGAATACCAGGCTGATCGTTTTACAGGGGAGAAATATAACGCAAAAGCCCTGCAGGACGCGTTAAAGAAACTTTCGGTGAATAATCTCAGCAACCTCAGGCCACATCCACTTTATGTGTTCTTTCATTATTCACACCCACCGCTGTTGCAAAGGTTGAAAGCGCTGGATGATATTTGATGAAATTATACTTTGCGCTGGATAAATTATTACATTTCTAATTTTGGTAATCGGTGAAAATAAGTAATCGGTAATCAGTAAAAAACCGATTACCGGCTACCGGTCACTGATTACCTGTTTGAAAAAATGTACAAATTTATCCCGTTTTTAGTATAATGGAGAATATTATTATTTAGGCTGTTGCTGCTGATCTTTGCAATATTTAGTAATCATATCATCAGCTTTTGTATAGCCAAGTTCTTTTGCCTTATTGAAATCAGTGCATGCATCCGGTTTTTGTTTCAGAGCAATTAAAGCAATAGCCCTGTTAAAATATGATGCGCCATCTTCCGGTTTTATTTCAACTACTTTTGAATAATCGGTTTTTGCACCTTCAAAATCCTTCTTTATATATTTCAGAAGAGCCCTGTTGTTGTATGCAAGAACAAAATCAGACTTCAGTTCAATAGCTTTGTTATAATCTTCCATAGCAGCTGTTGTGTCCTGAAGATTCAGCTTTGCTTTTCCTCTCATATTATATGCCTCAAAATAATCGGCTTTCAAATCAATTGCCAGTTTATAATCATCCACTGCGCCCTGATATTCTTTGTTCATCAGTTTTGCATTTCCTCTTTCAAAATAACCTTTTTCTGATGCAGGTTTAAACTGGATTACCATTGTATAATCTGCAATTGCGCCTGCATAGTCCTTCAGGTTTACCTTAGTCTGCGCTCTTCCTGAATAATAATCTGAATTATTTGCAAGGTACTTTATGGCATTATCATAATCGGCAAGCGCGCCCTGGTTATCTTTCGGACCCATCCGTTTGCTTGTTGCTCTGTAAAAGTATGCATTGGCATAATCAGCTTTCTTTTCTATCGCTTTGTCGAAGTCAGCAATGGCGCCGGTATAATCTTTTGACTTATATTTAGCAAGGCCATCGTCGTAATAAGTTTTAAAGCTGGTCGTATCCTGCGCAAAGATGCCTGAAGAAAAGCCACAGAATGCAAGAATTAATGTGAATTTCGAGAAAGAAATTAGGTTCATAATTAAAGGATTTAGGATTAAACAAATAACAAACGACAAAAATGTAAAAATTGTATTAATTACCAAATAAAATGGATAATTTTTAACAAAATTTGTAATTACTCAGCAGCTTAAATACAGCCACAGATTACACAGATTATAAAATTATCCTTTTGTATTCAAGAGAATCTTTATAAACTATTTCAAGAAACCCTTTACCCAATTGCTTGTGTACTTCCATACATACCCCTATAGTTTTATAAGTTTCGTTTTTGTATATGAATTCTTTCATAATTTAATCTGTGTAATCTGTGGCGTTTTATTTTTGCTGCTGACGGGTAGTTACCAAAATTTATTTATTTTCATTGATCATTTTTTGTAAGGCAAACATTTCATCTCTTAAACGGGCAGCTTCGAAAAAATCTAACTCCTTTGCTGCTTTTTCCATGTTTCTTCTAACCTGTGAAAGGTTTTTTTGCAACTGGTCTTTCGTCATATATTTCACTACAGGATCGGCTGCTATGTCAAAAGTATCTTTTTCAAAATATGCTTTTGGTGTTTTTCCTTTTGCTCTGCCTACCGGCAGGCAGGTATCAGCCACCGTAAGTATGGATTCTATTGATTTTACTATCTGAGCAGGTGTGATGTTGTTCTCTTCATTATATTTAAGTTGCTTTTCGCGGCGACGTGCTGTTTCTTCCATGCTGCGTCTCATAGATTCGGTAATCTTACTTGCATAAAAGATAACCCTGCTGTTGATATTTCGTGCTGAGCGGCCTGCTGTCTGAGTAAGCGATTTTTCAGACCGGAGAAAACCTTCCTTATCAGCATCAAGTATGGCAACAAGTGAAACTTCAGGCAAATCAAGGCCTTCGCGCAACAGGTTTACTCCAATCAGTACATCAAAAACACCAAGCCTCAAATCCCTTAATATTTCTACTCTTTCTAATGTGTCAATATCTGAATGAATATATCTGCAACGGATATCAAGCTTTGTAAAATATTTTGACAGTTCTTCAGCCATGCGCTTGGTAAGAGTTGTAATAAGCACTCTTTCCTTTTTAGAAACCCTTTGTTCAATTTCATCAAGCAGATCATCAACCTGGTTTTGCGAAGGCTTTACTTCAATTACAGGATCGGGTAAACCGGTAGGCCTGATCAGTTGTTCAACAAGAATGCCTTCTGATTTCTGCATTTCAAAATCAGACGGAGTGGCGCTTACAAAGATCATCTGATTTATCATACTTTCAAACTCATCGAATTTAAGCGGCCTGTTGTCCATGGCTGATGGCAAACGGAATCCGTATTCCACAAGAGTTTGCTTGCGTGAACGGTCCCCTCCATACATTCCCCTGATTTGTGGAACGGTAACATGACTTTCGTCAATTACCAGCAGGTAGTCATCCGGAAAATAGTCTATGAGGCAAAAAGGGCGTGATCCGGGTTTTCTGCCATCAAAATAGCGTGAATAATTTTCAATACCGGAACAGTAACCAAGTTCGAGCATCATCTCAATATCATAAGAAACACGGTCCTCGAGGCGTTTAGCTTCCATTTCTTTCCCATTATCTCTAAAATATGCAACATGCTTGTAAAGGTCATTCTGTATCTCCCTGATAGCGGATTTCATCTTATCCTTTGTAGTAACAAATATATTTGCAGGATAAATGGAAATGCTGCTGAATTCTTCAATTTTATATCCATTGACGGGATCAAAAGATTCTATTGATTCAATCTCATCCCCGAAAAAACAGATACGATAAGCAATATCGGCATAAGCAGGAAATACATCTACCGTGTCACCTTTTACACGAAAGTTACCTCTGCTGAAGATCATCTCATTCCTGCAATATAGCGACTCTACTAACTGATGAAGCAATTTATTTCTGCTAATCTTTTCGTTTGTTTGAATACGGATTATGTTTGATGAGAAATCATCCGGATTTCCAATGCCATATATGCACGAAACACTTGATACTACTATAACATCTCTTCTCCCTGAGAGTAAGGAAGAAGATGTGCTTAAACGGAGTTTTTCTATTTCATCGTTAATTGACAGATCCTTTTCAATATAGGTATTTGTCACGGGAATATAGGCTTCAGGCTGATAATAATCGTAATAAGAAACAAAATATTCCACCGCATTCTCAGGAAAAAATTGTTTGAATTCACCGTAAAGCTGGGCAGCCAGTGTTTTATTATGGCTTAAAATAAGAGCAGGTCGCTTGATCTCCTGTATAACATTGGCAATGGTAAATGTTTTTCCTGAACCGGTAACTCCAAGCAAAGTTTGCGCAAAATCGCCCCTGCGAATTCCTTCAACAAGTTGTTTTATTGCTTCAGGCTGATCACCGGTAGGCTGGTAATCGGATGTCAATTCAAATTCAGCCATTTTTATTTCTTAAATTTAAGAAAACATTTGATCGGGTAATGATCCGACATTTCTTCTTCTATTGTCTCATAATTATATGCTTTGAATTCCTTGCCATGCATAATGTAATCGATTCTGAAAGAAGGAAAAATTCCGGCGTAAGTCTGCCCGATGCCATTCCCGCTTTCCACAAATGCATCCGTCAGATTTGCTGCAATTGTATGATATGCGTAAGAAGTAGGAGTGTCATTAAAATCACCACAAAATATAATCGGATAGGGGCATTTTTTTATATGTTCAGCAACAAGCTTTACTTGCGGAGCCCTGATGATAAAGGCTCTCTTAAACCGCCCAAGAATTCTTTCGGAATTTTTTTTAATACCAATATGCTCATTGGGGTTTTTTGCCAGGTTTTCCGCGAACATATAATCTTCAGATTTCAATCGTATGGATTCAAAATGGACATTATAAATCCTCACAGTGTCTGATTTTATTTTAATATCTGTATATATGCAGATATTACCAGAAATGGTTTTGAATTCTATCCTGCCTGTGTCAACAATAGGAAACCTGGTATAAGTGGCAATCCCGAAATAAATGAAATTCCTTGCATTAGAAGTGAAAACAATATGTGCATTTTTTGCTTCAAGGAATTTTTTCAATGTATCGGTGGTTTGAAAGTCCCCGGTTGTATCATACACATATTCCTGGAAACACAGGATATCAGGTGATTCTTTTTTTAAGAGGGAAAATATTTTGTTCTTTCTTGTAAAATTGTATTCCCAGTGCTTACCGTAATTATACAAATCAAAATTACGAACATTAAAAGACATAACTTTTACAGCATCTTTCAGCTCTTTTACGTCATACTTTTTGCTTGATTGCACTATTTTAAAAAAATTATTAATACCAACTACAATGATAACAACTGAGATCAATGTATATTTTCTTTTAAAAAGGAGCCAGAAAATGATAAAAATAAAATTCAGGAGAAAAAATACCGGATAGGAAATTCCGAAAAATGCAATAATCCAGAAATCATCAGGACTGATATATACTGCTATGTAAGAGAGTATAAGGCATACTGCAAAAATGATGTTGAAAAACAATATCACTTTTAAAAAAAATCGGCTTTTACCTGAAGCTCTAAATTTTTTGCTTTTCATGCGCTGTCTGTCAGATATGAGTACAATATTACAAAAAAATATGTTTATGGATTTTTACAATTTTAATAATCTTTTGAGTTTGCATAAACTTTCAGAAGTTAATATCTTTTTGTATTTTTGAAACTCTTAGACAAAATACCAAATGATTACAGACGACAGCAAGTAGTTAAAGTTGAACAAAGTCAATAGTTATGGGCTATTAAAAAACATGAAATCTTGTAAATAATCGAAATTTTTTTATAAAACATGTATTTATTTTAAAAAACTCCGTACTTTTGAAAAAATTTAATTTCTAACTAAAACTATTTTGCTATGGAATACATTGAATTTAAGTACAACTCAAATGGTATTATTCATAATAGTACCTTAGACGCAATTGCAGAATTGCCAACTTTTCCAAATTTTACTTTAAAGGAAGCTTACTACATGGGGATTTAAATCCAAAAAGAACTATTCATGTTTGATTGCGACGAGCCTAATGTCATTCCTTATTCCGAAATTGCCCCATACTACGAAATTATTAAAAAGGAAGATAGTTTCTTGAAAATCATTGATTTATTGTTAAAAGAGAAAAAAATTTCAGATTTATTAGCGGAAGAGATGAAGTTTCTTTTTGGAAATTTAACTTCAGCTTTCAGTTATAAAGAAGTAAAAACTGCAGTAGATAGTTATGTTGATCATTTTTCAAAAAACGACAAATTATCTAATGAGGAAAGAATAATTTGTTGGGGATGCGCTTCCGTGGCGATATTTAGTTGTAAATATTGGAAAAATGTCGAACATAATCCTACTAATGCATGGTTTCAATTATATGATAAAGAAGAAATGCAAACAAAGGGTAAGTTTTGGCAGGTTGTTGGTGCTGTTGCTTGCGATTGTGCAGGTGTTTTGGTTGGCGGAGCTGTTGGTGGTCTTTTGGGACCGACTGGTGTAGCAGCTGGTGCAGCGTGTGTAGGTGCAGGTGCCTCCGCCGCATTTGTTAAGGCTGTGATTAAATAATAGTTGTCTAATATAGAAACGATTGTAATACAATGAAAAGTTTATTGTTTATATTAATAGTAGTAATAAACATAAATACATATAGTCAGAATGATACAGTCATATATAAAAATGACATGAAAAATTTCTACGAATTTTTAGCAAACAATAATGCTTGGAATAAGTCATTAGAAATGAATGTAAAAGACAGCATTTATTCTATATTAGAGAATGAATGTAAAAAAATATTAGATATAATTAAATTGAATCCAAAGGAAACAGAAGAAGTTGAATTATTTCCAATATATATTAGCGATGGAATTTATGCGTATGCCCCGACAATAATTAGTGAAAAACACTTTCCTGATTTTTATTATAAAACACAAGAATTATATTTATTATCACAAAAAATACAAAAACGTAAAAACGTAAACAAAGTAAATAGAATTAGTCGGCGAATAATGTTTATTATTAATCAATTATTAGAAAAAAATAAATGAGCCACTATTCCTATAAATAAATCTGATAAACGATTATGCCCGGCAAATGACAAGAAGTTGAAAAGTTGTCAAGGTTAAAAAAAATAAATAATAAAATGTTTCTATTATAGTATGAATTGATAGTATTCTGTAATTCAAAAAGTATTGCGTAGATAGATTAACAGCCCATAACACACGCTAAAAATAATAGCGGAGAAAATGCAAATTTGTAGCATTATCTCCTGTATCAACTTAATCACGGTTTGACAGTAAAGAAGCTCGCAATCCGCTACTATTCTTAGCGTTAACTGTTATGTTTTTTTTATCTTTTATTGTTTGCCGAAAACAAAAATTCCTTCTCTTCTTTTGAAAGGTTAGCGTATCCGTTTTTAGAGATCTTATCCAATATAGCATCAATCTTTTTCTGTTTTTCCGCTTTAGCTTTATTGTACTCGTCGTCAGTTAGCGGACGCTCTTTTTTATATTCAACTTTCAACTTGGGTTTGGGTTTAAAAAGATTTTTGAAGAAATTTCCAAACGGGTTGAATATACTGTAAATATCCCGATTTTTTTTCATCAGCAGAATATAGGTGAATCCCCAAAGCGCTCCACCGAGATGTGCAATATGTCCTCCGGGGTTTTCTTTTTCAATGCTCAAAATATCAATCAGGACAAGGATCAGAACGATGTATTTCAATTTGATACTGCCAAAAAGAAAAAGCCGGACTGAAAATTCAGGAACATATACCGCAATGGCAACAAGTACGGCAAGCACAGAAGCAGATGCCCCAAGCGCTACAGAACATCTGGAAATTTCGTTAAAAACCGGGAAAAAATTAAAAGCAAGAATATAAACCGTTGCTCCTGCCAATCCTCCGATTATATACGTGCTTATGAGTTTTTTACTGCCAAGGAACTGTAGAAATAATATGCCTCCGAAATAAAGCATGATCATATTGAAAAGCAAATGAAAAAAATTCTCCTGAAGAAACATATACGTGAATATTGTCCACGGTTTTTGCAGCAAGAACAGGGTATGGGAGGGTACGGCAAACCAATAGGTGAATTTTGAAACAGCAATTCCGCATATTGAAACATCAGGCGGAATCTTAAAAAGATAATAATAAAGGCTGACAAGGTTCGCCAGAATGAAAATAATAATATTCACCAGTATCAGTCGTGAAAGAATACTCCGGCTGTAAAAGAAATTTTTAATATTATCAAGAAAAGGCTTGTTGTACATTTTATTTATTAATGTTACGCAAATTAAATATTTATTTGTTAGTGTCACTCAGAGCCAGCCATTGGGTGAGCTTGTGAGGAAGCGGCTGTGTCGAAGAGTGATTATGTATTGGTCGGGCTTCGACACGTCCCGAAATGGGGACGGCTCTGCCTGACCTCTAAATTTGGTTCACCACGGCGAATAATTTATTATATATGAGTAACATCAATTATTTACTCAAGTTTCGTATATTTATTTTCAGGTAAAAGTTGAGTTATTATTACCTCCTTTAAAACGTTTTTTCCAGTATAAAATGAGAATAATACCAAACAACATACCGCCAAGGTGAGCGAAGTGTGCGACATTGTCCCCGGGATTATTAGCAATTCCTGAATAAAGTTCAATAGCGCCGTAGATAATCACAAACCATTTCGCTTTAATCGGAATTGCAAAATAGACATAAATGAGAGAATTAGGAAACAACATTCCAAATGCAAGCAAAACTCCGAAAATAGCGCCGGAAGCGCCAACGGTAGGTATATTATATAATAAATTTAGTTTTCCCATTTGAGGGTCGGCAAAGTTTTTACCTTGTTGAAAGGCATTATATCCCTCGGATAAAACACTATTAATTTGTTCTTGTGACATTTTAAGCTCAAGGTTTGATATCTGCAAATAAGTTATAAGCATTTGGATGAGAATAGCGCCAATTCCGGTAACCATATAATAAAATAAAAAACGTTTGGGCCCCCAGTAATTTTCCAGCACATTGCCAAACATCCATACGGCAAACATGTTGAAAAAAATATGTCCGAATCCTCCGTGCATAAACATATATGTAATGATCTGGTAAGGCCTGAATTTTTCAGAGCCAAAATAATGCATGCCAAGAGTGTCGGTAAGATTAATTTTGAAAGCGGACTCAAAAGCCTTAGCGGCAAGATAAAGAAGAACGTTAATAATAATAATATTCTTTACAACAGGCGGTAATATTCTGAATCCGGTAGGTCTGTATTGTTCCATTTTGTTTGTTCCTTAATTTAATCTATTCTATTCATAAAATCCTAAGCACTAAACACTAAATCCTAAACAATATCAAATTACAAATTTTCAAAATTTTAAACAAGCTACGATAATGTTTTGGTCATTTCAATTTAAATTATTGGGATTTATTTAGTGTTTAGATATTAGAATTTGTAAATAATTCAGGTTAAGTCGTCTTTATTTGAATTTCTTTTCAAGTTCATCCCTTGAAATTATCGTAACAGTGGATTTTCCGTCAAGTGATGCGTAAGGAAGTTTACAGGCAAACATCTGATCGATCAGGGAATTCATTTCTTCCTGCTGCAATATTTTGCCGTGTTTAATTGCCATGTTTTTTGCAAGAGTTTTTGCAATAATTGTATTCCTGTCAATGTTGACAATATTCTTACTAAGTTTATAGTTCTCTAACAAGCCTTCCAGTACCTGTTTTATATTGCTTTCGGGTAAATTTGCAGGAATTCCGTTTACAACATAAGAACCGGTACCAAATTCGTCAATATCAAACCCGATGGCTTTGATGTCCTCTGCAATTTCTTTCATAAGCGCTGCATCCGCAGCCGAAAATTCCACCACCTGCGGGAACAGTTGCTTCTGTTGCGTTTGAATATTTTTGTTAGAAAGCAATTCTGAAAAATGCTCAAATAAAATCCTTTCATGCGCTAATTGCTGATCAACAATCATGATCCCTGATTTTACCTGGGTCAAAATATAAGCTGCATGCAACTGTAAAAATTGTTTAGCCGACGGGTATTGAATATCATTATCCCAGTCGGGATGAATGGTTTGCTGAATCCCGCATGTGCGGGACTGAGTTATCTCAGGTAATTCCAATTGGTTGTTTGCGTGGCGGGAATATAATTTTTCCCAGTTCTCCTTATTGGTTTTGTCCTTCAGAGAAAAAGGCGGGAAAGAAGATTCTTTTTTCTTTGTATCAAAAGGATTATAATCAGGGTTGATTTTAATGGTGGGAGGGTTAACAGTTTCTCCTTTTTTTAGTGGCAAAATATCAAAACTTTTTTCAACATTAAAATCAATACTAGGGGTAACGCTGAATTTACCGAGCGACTGCTTTACGGCAGATCGTATAATAGCATAAATGTTTTTATCATCCAGAAATTTGATCTCTGTTTTCGTAGGATGTATATTGATGTCAATATCTTTGGGATCAATTTCGATAAAGATAAAATATGCAGGAAAACTGTTGGCAGGAAGAAGTTCATCGAACGCCCCCAATACTGCATGATTCAGGTAGGCATGTTTGATAAACCGATTGTTAACAAAAAAGAACTGCTCTCCCCTGGTTTTTTTTGCCGATTCAGGTTTACCGGTAAATCCTGAGATGTTGCATATACTTGATTTCTGCTCTACGGGTAACAAGCGTTGATTGTAGTTACTTCCGAAAATATTGATAATTCTTTGTTTTAGATTACTCTGAGTCAGGTGACAGACTTCATTATTATTGTTATACATTTCGAATGAAATATCGGGAAAGGCAAGTGCAATGCGGTGAAATTCATCTAATATGTGGTTCGTTTCAACAGTTGTACTTTTCAGGAAATTTCTGCGGGCAGGTACATTAAAAAAGAGATTCTTCACGGAAAAAGAGGTTCCTTCATTACATTGGCAGGCTTCCTGTGATTTTACATCCGTGCCTTCAATGATAATAGAAGTACCGATATCATCGCCTATTCTTTTTGTTTTAAGTTCAACTTGTGCAATGGCAGCTATTGAGGCAAGGGCTTCACCGCGGAAACCCATAGTACGTATGTTAAACAGGTCACCGGCTTCTTTTATTTTAGAAGTAGCATGTCTTTCAAAACAAAGTCTTGCATCGGTTTCCGACATCCCGCAACCGTTATCAATTACCTGTACTAATGTTTTTCCGGCATCTTTAATGATAAGTTTGATATGCGAAGCTCCTGAATCAATAGCGTTTTCCAAAAGTTCTTTCACCGCCGAAGCCGGGCGCTGAATAACTTCTCCCGCCGCAATCTGGTTTGCAACATTATCAGGTAATAGTTTTATAATATCAGGCATGAGGCAAATTTATATCATTTTTCCGAATTTTTAAGAACTTTGCAATATTTCGACTTCGCTCAATATCCATGCAAACTAATTAGTTCAGTATAACAGGAAATGAAATTTGAAGATGAGTTAACCGACTGCGTAAGTTGCCCGCGTGAATGTCATGCCGACAGGGTGAATGGAAAGCCGGGGTATTGTAAAAGCGGTTCTTCTTTTTCTATTGCTTCTATTTGTCTGCATAAGGGCGAAGAGCCTGTGATCAGCGGGGAAAATGGCATCTGTAATGTTTTTTTCCCTCATTGTAATCTGCAATGCACATTTTGTCAGAATTACCAGATAAGCCGGAATGAAGAA
>JBBAAT010000052.1:0-12124 GCA_041658145.1 Bacteroidales bacterium
TTTGGAAGCCAGTGTCGTACCAGTAGTTAAAATTTCTCTGTTAGAATAATAAACGCTGTCTTTATAAATGTTTTCAGCTAATTCGTAAACTTTTACAGTTTGCTGGGCAGAAGTGTCGCCATATATTCCTTTATATAAAAGAGATAAAACGATTGAATCAAGAACAGGATTTGAGCCAAAATTTGCATTATTTGATGATAGCCTTGCCTGCGAATAGAAACTGGCTGAGTTTTTTCCAAATATCGGGTCGTAATTGCTTCCAAGAAGGTTATAAACTGTTTCGTCAGTTCTGATAGAGTCTTCTTTCACAGAATAAGCTACCAGGGTGATGGTATCACAAAATACAACATCCATCTTATCGTTAGGTGGCTGAACCTCAAGCCCGACAATATCAGGCTCTTCGCAAGAAAATAAAAAAGACAGTAAAAATATTGCAGCGCTCAGGCGTAGCAAGTTTTTCAGGAAGGTCTGTTTCAATTTGACAATTTTTAGTAGTTAGTATACTGCAAACGGTTAAAAATTTACCTTTTATTGAAATAAATTGTTAAATTGTTATATTGCTAAATTGTTGTAAATAAATCATTAACAGCACAGGCAATAAAATAACAATTAAACAATTAAACAATTAAGCCATTTAGAGTATAAATTTCATCAGATAACGAAAAAACTAATTACTTAGTACTTGTTCGTTTACTAAAATTTCGTCATAAAATTCGTTATAGGCGTCAATATATGTATCCATTGACTTGAATTCGAGAATTGGCTTATCAACCTCGTTCAGGTATTTAACTACTTCGGGGTTTATTTCAGGGCTACCGATAATCACTCCATCGGAAAAATCAATGGCAGCTTTGGTAACATTGGCAAATGTTGGTTTTTTATAATGTTCCACGTGTTCTTCATTAATACCAGGCAGCATGATCTTATTAGCAAAATCTTTGTTAAATTGAACTGTAAAATCATCATCATAAACCGAGTAAATCACTTTTGTGTCGGTAAAAAGAGGATTATCGACAAAGGCTTTTTTCAGATATATCGGCAATAAACCGGTGATCCATCCGTGGCAATGAACAATATCTGGTACCCACCCTAATTTCTTGACTGTTTCAAGCACTCCCCGTGCGAAAAAGATGGCTCTTTCGTCGTTGTCTTTGAAAAAGTTGTTGTTAGCATCATAAAAAACATACTTTCTCTGGAAATAATCTTCGTTATCAATAAAATATATCTGCATCCTTGCTGATTGAATGGAAGCTACTTTGATGATGAGGGGGTGATCGGTATCATTGATAATCAAGTTCATGCCCGATAAACGTATCACTTCATGAAGTTGATTCCTTCTTTCATTGATACATCCATACCGAGGCATAAATGTTCTGATTTCCCTGCCTTTTTCCTGAATACCCTGAGGAAGATATCTGCCGATAATTCCCATGTGGCTGTCCTTAAGATATGGTGTGATTTCCTGTTGTACGAAAAGAACTTTAGTTTTTTCCATTATCGCGTTTATTTGATGCTGTTTGAATTGGAGTGCAAAATTACTAAAATTTTAGCATATAATCAAGTATTTAATAGTAGTTTTGTGCCGAATTGTTATCAAGTTAAGGTTTCGCAAGGCTTTCATCACAAAAAAAATTGTAATTATTTAGGTATAGGGAAATAGAGGTATAAAGTATAGGTATAAGGTATAAGGGAAAAGACCTATAACTTTCACCACCCCTATACCTTTATAACTCATACCTTTATACCTAAATAGTAACAAAAAATTATTAAGATGGAACTATTTCATGGCATTTATGAAATAAGAAAATACATTTCCTTATATAAAAATCAGGGCGCAACGATTGGATTTGTTCCCACTATGGGAGCCTTGCATAAGGGGCATATTACGTTGATAGAAAGAGCAAAAAAAGAGAATAACTTATGTGTATGCAGCATTTTTGTTAATCCTATTCAGTTTAATAACAAAGAGGACCTGGCCAAATATCCACGTACAATTGAAGCTGATATTAAAATATTGGATCAGGTTAATTGCGATATACTTTTTGCCCCATCTGAAAAAGAAATCTACCCTGAACCAGACAGCACAATTTATGATCTGGGTGGACTTGATAAGCTTATGGAAGGAGCTTTCAGGCCAGGTCATTTTAATGGAGTAGCTGTTGCAGTGAAAAAGCTATTTGATATCGTTGAACCACACAGGGCTTATTTCGGAGAAAAGGATTTTCAGCAACTGGTAATAATAAAATATCTTGTTAAAAAAAATAATATTCCAGTGGAAGTTGTCACTTGTCCAACAATAAGAGAGCTGGATGGATTGGCCATGAGTTCAAGAAATGCATTACTTAATACGGAAGAAAGGAAAGTCGCACCTTTGATTTATCAAACATTTAAAAAAGCGAGGGAGATGTACAAATCATGCAGACTGGAAAAATTGAAAACATATGTAGTTTCAAAGATCGAAAGTTGTCCGCAAATGAAAATTGAATATTTTGAAGTGGTACACTCAGAAACCCTTGAACCTGTGGATAATTTCAATGAGCCGGCAAAATGTATCGCCTGTATTGCAGTTTATCTTGGGAAAGTGCGGTTGATTGATAATATAAAATTTTTGTAATTTTACAGAATTATGCAAATAGAGGTATTAAAATCAAAAATTCACAGAGCTGTTGTTACAGAAGCGGATATCCATTATGTTGGAAGTATAACTATTGATGAAGACCTGATGGATGCTGCAAATATCATTGAAAATGAAAAAGTGCAGATAGTAAACATAAACAATGGTGAACGATTAGAAACATACGTTATTAAGGGCAAAAGAGGTTCCTGTACCATTTGCCTGAACGGCGCTGCCGCCAGAAAAGCGGTTGTAGGGGATGTTCTTATCATTATTTCTTTTGCGCTTATGGATTTTGAAGAAGCTAAAAAAAATAAACCTTTCATTGTTTTTCCCGACCAGAATAACCGAATAAAATAATATCTTGAAAAAGAAAATTATTTCTGTCGCAAAATACATGGTTTTTCTTGCTATTGGTATTGGCCTTTTTTGGCTTGCAATAAGAGGCGAGGATATCAACAAGATTCTTAACGAGTTCAGACATGCAAATTACGGATGGGTTTTGTTTTCTGTGGTTTTCATGATCGCAAGCCATATATTGAGGGCTTTAAGGTGGAACCAACTGATAAAAACGCTTCGTTACAAAACAAAAGCACATACAACCTTTTATGCTGTTATGATCGGATATTTTGTAAACCTTGCTGTTCCGCGATTGGGAGAGATCACACGTTGCGGCGTTCTTGCCAGGCACAATAAAATACCTGTTCATTCCGTGATCGGCACGGTAATAGCGGAAAGGGCTTTTGATATAATAAGCCTGGCTATTATTCTTCTGGTTACTTTTTTCTCTCAAATCTATTTCCTGCGGGATTTTTTTACCATACATATTGTTGACCCTATTGTATCGAAATTTCCCAGTGGATTATCCGCTTCTATTGCAATTTTTGGTGGAGGGATTTTGTTCATCCTGGTTATTGCTTTGCTTTACAAAGCGCTTTTGTCTCAAATAAAGAAATTCCCTTTTTTTTATAAAATCAAACGCCTGATTATAGGATTTTTAGATGGAATAAAAACCATAAAACGCATAAAACAAAAAAAAATATTTCTTTTATATTCTTTCCTGATGTGGCTGATGTATCTCATGACAATTTATTTTTGTTTTTTCTCTATAAAAGCCACTTCTGGTTTATCGATAATCGACGGGCTTACTGTCCTTGCAATAGGGAGTATCGGTGTCCTTGCTCCAACACCCGGCGGTGTCGGTGCATATCAATATGTCGTTGGAATTACGTTGGTCGGGTTATTCCAGATTGACAGGGTTTCTGCTTCTACATTTGCCAATATTGTTTTCTTCTCTCAATGGTTATTAATTATTATATTCGGCGGATTGTCATGGGTGATATTATTTCTGTCACAAAAAAAAATAAACAAAAATGAGCACAATTGATTTGATTCAATCAAAGATTTTTTATTTTAACAAAGAAGAAGATCTGTCAAAACTAAGGCGCAGACTTGCTTTCTGGAAATTCCGCGATTCTAAATTCGTCTTTACCAATGGATGTTTTGATATTCTTCACCTTGGACATATCGACTACCTGTCAAAAGCTGCTGACCTCGGGAAAATATTAATTATCGGATTAAATACCGACGACTCTGTTAAACGAATTAAAGGAAACAGTCGGCCACTAATTAATGAGAATGCAAGAGCGATTATACTTGCATCTCTTGGATTTGTCAATGCGGTTATATTGTTTGATGAAGACACACCATATGAACTTATTAAAATTATCAGGCCTGATATATTGGTAAAGGGCGGCGATTACGAGCCTGAAAAGATCATAGGGTATGATATTGTGAAAGAAACAGGAGGTGAAATTGTAACCATTGATATCCTGAAAGGATATTCTACTTCCTTGCTTATTGAAAAAATTAAATTACTTTAGCATCAATTTTTTTGAGATATTCTTTTTTTATTGCTTTCTTATGATTTTTGAATTATTTTTGCTTAATAAATTTTATCCTGCATTATTCATAAATTTTGTGAAACCCATGCCCGACTGCGTCATTCAGGTTAATTTAGCGACTCAAATTCAATAAAATTCTTTGATGAAAAACAGACCGTTATTAATTATTTTATTCTCCGTTATACTTTTATTATCTGTTTCATCCTGCAAGAAAAATATAGAAGACAAAATTAACGGAACATGGATAAAAGCTAATGTTGAAGATATTGATTCCGGTGAATTTGATAAATGGCGATTTGATGACGGGTATATTTATATTGTACACTATAAAACAACCGGCTCTCATATTGACACCATCTCATACTCTTTTGGGGAATACGTTATTAAAACTACACATTTTAAAAGAATTCTTTCAGTCACAAAATCCTCTGGTCCTATTGTTGGCGATTGGAGGATAGATAAATTGAACAAAAAATATCTCATTATTTATCGGGACATCTATATTGACTATCTGGAATTTACAAAAGAATGATTTACTTATTTTGTAATGATTAAAATATTGATTGTTAATGGCTATCCCGCACCTGCTGGATTAATCCCGCATATGCGGGAACTTTTGACATGCTTCATTTTACATTTGACATATCACCAAACACTCCGTCTTTAAATGGCTAAAATCAAAACTGTTTTTTTTTGTCAAAATTGTGGAGTACAATCACCAAAATGGATTGGTAAATGTCCGTCTTGCAACGAATGGAACACTTATGTAGAAGAAGTGGTGCGAAAACTTTCTGCCACATCCGGCTTTGAAAAACTAACAGCAAAAAGGATAAACAAACCGCAACGTATTGACGAAATCACCCTGTCGGTAGAGCAGCGGAAAGATACCAATAACAATGAACTAAATCGGGTACTTGGCGGAGGATTGGTTCCGGGTTCTTTAATTCTTATTGGCGGTGAACCGGGAATTGGGAAATCAACGCTGATGATGCAGGTAGCATTGAAAATTAAAAAATTTAAAGTTCTTTATGTTTCCGGTGAAGAAAGCGAACAGCAGATCCGTATGCGCGCCGAAAGAATAGGTATTGTTAATACCAATTGTTTTATTCTGACAGAAACTTCCACACAAAATATCTTTACCCATATAGAATCTGTTGAGCCGGACATGGTTGTTATTGATTCCATTCAAACACTGAATACCGCCGTTATCGAATCATCCACCGGAAGCGTTTCACAAATCAGGGAATGCGCCTCCGAATTAAATCGTTTTGCCAAAGAAACCGGAACGCCTGTATTTCTTATCGGGCATATTACAAAAGACGGAAGTATTGCAGGGCCTAAGGTTCTTGAACACATGGTTGATACAGTGCTGCAGTTTGAAGGTGACCGCAATCACGGTTATCGTATACTCAGGGCGACAAAAAACCGTTTCGGTTCTACTTCCGAGCTTGGCATATATGAAATGCAGAATTCCGGCTTACGTGAAGTTAGTAATCCTTCCGAAATATTGTTATCCCAGCGCGACGAAAACCTTAGCGGGGTGGCCATTGCTTCTACCATCGAAGGCCTTCGTCCTATGCTTATCGAAACTCAGGCGCTTGTAAGTTCTGCAGCTTATGGCACACCACAACGTTCTGCAACCGGATTTGATCTTCGACGCTTAAGCATGCTGCTTGCTGTTCTTGAAAAGCGTTGTGGATTCAGGCTTGGAGCCAAAGATGTGTTCCTTAACATTGCCGGAGGCATTAGAGTTGACGATCCTGCTATTGACCTTGCAGTTGTTACTGCCATACTTTCATCGGGAGAAGATATTCCGATTGATCCTAAATTATGCTTTTCGGCAGAAGTAGGGCTTTCAGGAGAAATACGCCCTGTAAACCGCATTGATCAAAGAGTATCTGAAGCCGAAAAATTGGGATTTGAAAAAATCATCATCTCAAAATACAATCTGAAAGGACTTGAAATTCCTAAAAACGGGATACAGCTGGTGCCGGTAAAAAAGATGGAAGACGTGTTTGGGTTGCTGTTCGGTTAATGTTTAGGTTGTCTGAAAATTCCTGCCTACCGTCAGGCAGGTCTGATATTCCATTTTATACCAAACCAAATCAGGTTTTAGGTTAAAAGGT
This sequence comes from Bacteroidales bacterium, assembly GCA_041658145.1. Taxonomy (GTDB): domain Bacteria; phylum Bacteroidota; class Bacteroidia; order Bacteroidales; family CG2-30-32-10; genus JBBAAT01. Next base: position 6,645 of record JBBAAT010000052.1, read on the forward strand.
TGAGCGGCTGGTTCAAACCAGTTGCCCAACCTATTAACTCAATACCCGAACAGTAACAAATTCAAATAATATTTTTTATTTCAATTTCCGTACTGCTTTCAAAGTCCAGCATAGCATTGATGAGTTTTGCTTTTTTGAAATTTTTTAAATCGGAAAGTTTGATTAATTGTTCGAAAATAATTTCTTTTTCCAATAGTTCCTGCCGTTTAGTTCCTTTAAGCAAAGGCGTGGAAGGTGTTACCCATTTTTTACCATCAAGGAAAATAATATTTGAAAAAGAGGTATCGGTAATCAATCCTTTTTTTACAATAATTACATCATCTGCATTGGCATTTTTTTTTAATTCTTCAAGACGAGATCTGTCTGTAAACTTAAATTGATAAGATATCTCATCGTCATAAACAAGTTTAAGCGTATTAATTTTTCCGGCTTTATATGGAGTAAAATCTATTTTATGAATGTAATGATCGTAATCAACCCTGCATTTATATATTTCATTTTCACAACCGGCCGGAACTGAAAGAGATTTTTCTAATTCAATATTATCAGTAGAATCCAATAGTTTTTTTCTTGCATCATTCATCCTTGCCTCGTGATAATGCAGGTTTTGAAACACTCCATTTTCAACTTTAATAGTTTCAAACAAAAGGCACATATACTTTGTCAATTAATTCCTGATATTCTTTTTGCGGATCACTATAAACGGTTATTCCACCACCACTTTTGTAATACAATTCTTCGTTTATTTTTTCGATGAACCTGATCATCACACCGCTATCAAGTGTTTTACCATCAAAATATCCGAATACGCCGGTATAATAACCCCTGTTATATCCTTCTGCTTCATTAATGATTTCAACAGTTTTTTTCTTTGGAGCGCCACTGATAGATCCGGCAGGCAATAGCCTGAAAATTATATCACCTATGTGTTTATGATAATCAGATTCAAGCGTTCCGCAAATTTGCGAACTAACCTGAAGCAGTTCTTTTTCGTGTGTTTTAATACGGTCAATATACCTGAATTTCTCTACATATACATCTTTGGCAACTATGTTCAGGTCGTTGCGGATAAGGTCAACAATGGTGCAGTGTTCCGCATACTCTTTTTTGTCGTTTAAAATTATATTTTCTGCATTTTTAATTGCGGCATCAATGGTTCCCTTCATCGGGAAGGAAGAAATGACGCCGTTTTCAGAAATCCGTACGAATATTTCGGGCGAAAAAACCACGAACTTTTCCCTGTAAAATAATTTGTATTTCGCTTTGCTGCAAAAGAAAATATCTCTCAGCGGGAGATCTGTTTCTATTCGTGTTGGAAAAGTGAGGTTGACCAGATACGAGTTACCATATTTCAAATTTTGCTGCACAATATCAAACGCCTTTAAATACACATTATAGGACAATGGAAATTTACAAAAATAAAAATCCGGATTACAGGATTTTTCATGATTGGAATAATTTGTAATTCCATTTATATCAAATAAAATTTCAGTTGCATTTATTTCGTTAACTGGAAACAGCAATGGTTCTTTCATTTCAAAATCAATAATAAAAACGAAAGGCTTTTCCCCGCTTCCAAGTTCATTCATTTTACGTATTATTGCAACACGATTGCTCATAAGCAAGGCATTTTTACAAAAGTACTAAATTACCTATCAACAGTTTGGTAATTTTTTGAATACAGCGATTATCAAGAGATTGCTTCGCTTGGCTCGCAATGACGGAAAGAGCTGTCGTCATTGCGAACCTGACTATCGTTAGGTAGATCCGACAAAGGAGGAGGAAGCAATCTAAAAAATTACCGAAGAATTGACCAATGAAAGTTCTTATTATTGACAATCACGATTCTTTTACATACAACCTTGTTCAATTAGTTGAACAGTCAGGGCTTTGCGAAGTTGATATTGTTAAAAACAATATCACAGAATATGATTATAGCGGATTTGATAAAATACTTTTCTCACCGGGTCCCGGTATTCCTTCGGAAGAAAAAGGCTTAATGAAATCACTTATTGCAAAATATTCAGGAACGAAAAGCATTTTAGGTATATGCCTCGGACATCAGGCAATTGCTGAATTTTATGGAGGAAAGATCGTCAACCTTAATCAGCCTTTTCACGGCATTAAAGAAAAAATCAGAATAACCGAATCGACAGAATACCTTTTCTCCGGCTTACCCAATATTATTAATGGCGGACTTTATCATTCGTGGAGTGTTGGTTATGAAAATTTTCCGGAATGCCTCAATATAACGGCTATTTCGGAAAGCGGGATTATCATGGCTGTATCACATAAAACATCAGATATAAAAGGACTTCAATTTCATCCTGAATCAATAATGACAGAATCGGGCAAAGATATTATTACCAATTGGCTGAAAAACTAATTTTGCTCAATAATCTGGAAAAGCTCGTCTAATTTGGGCGTTAAAATGATCTCTGTACGGCGGTTCTTGGCACGGCCTTCTTTTGTTGTGTTTACATCTAAGGTGTCGTATTCGCTTTTGCCCGCAGCAGTAAGGCGTTTGGGATTAATATTGCTATTGGCAGTAATAATTTTTACAATGGCTGTAGCCCTCATTACACTCAAATCCCAGTTGCCTTTAAGCGCACCTGTTCCTGCATAAGGAACATTGTCGGTATGGCCTTCTATCAATACATTGATATCAGTGTTGATTTCTAAAACTTTTGCAAGTTTTTTAATGGCTTCCACTCCTTTGGGGTCAACAGTAAAACTGCCGGATGCGAAAAGAAGGCTTTCATCTAATGAAACATAAATTTTCCCGTTTTTTTGTGTAATGGTGAGTCCTTTACCTTCATAACCTGTCAAGGCATCCATTACTTTAGCTTTAAGAGCTTTTACAGTAGAATCTTTTTTATTGAGAATGGATTGAAGTTCAGCGAGTTTTTCTGTTTTTATTTCAAGGTCAGTCTTTGATGCTTCCAGCTCTTTGCTGAGTTTGTCGAGGCTGGCTTTTTTCGTTTCAAGATCGGCAGCTAATTTTTTCAGCGCATCTTCTTTATTTAAGAGGCTGTCCTGCGTGGTTTGTAATTGTTTAAGTATTTTTTGTGTTTCAGTATTACTGCCTGAAAGCAAATCTTTATAATTTGCTAACAGTTGCTGATACGTTTTATTCAGCTGATCATGGTTGGTCGTCATTGTACGCAAAGATGCACCTCTTATGCCGGAATCGAGTTCCAGTCCTTTTATTTTTTTTGTAATGTTGTCTATTGACGATTGCAATTCGGTGAGTTTTGTAGTTAATGTCTGGTTATCTGTTTTAAGCTGAGCATTTTCGGTTTCGCACTGTTGTTTTTTCGCTTTCATTTCGTCAAGCTGACGGGCAGGAACACAGGAAAAAAGAAAAGCGCCAGAAACAGCCACAAAGAATACAGATTTGAATATAGATGTTTTCATTGTTTTTGATTTTAAATTTCCGCAAAAGTACAAAAATATTTTGTAACTAGCAGCTTAAATATAGCCACAGATTACACAGATTATAAAATTATCCTTTTGTATTCAATCCGCATGTGCGGGAGTTATATCAAACCAAATCTAGTTTTAAGTTGAAAGGTTGAGCGGCTGGTTTGGTTGATGGTCTTTGGTTATTGGTTTTTCCCCCATATACTTTTAACTTTTTACCAAACCTCCCGATAGCTATCGGGAGCCCCAACCCATTAACTCAATACAAATAATAATGTTTCGTCTTCGTATATGAATTCCTTCATAATTTAATCTGTGTAATCTGTGGCTATTAAGGCTAATATAGTGGCTGAGTAGTTACAATATTAATTCGTTAAAAATCTATTTCAAGTAATACAGGGCAATGATCGGAATGTTTTGCATCGGATAAAATGACAGAACGCTTTAATCTGCTTTCCAACGGAAGACTCACCATATTATAATCAATGCGCCAACCCAGGTTCTTTGCGCGGGCATTAGCCCGATAGCTCCACCACGTATATTGTTTTGGTTCTTTGTTGAAAACACGGAACGAATCAATAAATCCGCTATCAATAAAGCGTGAAAGCCATTCGCGTTCTTCGGGAAGAAAACCCGAAGATGTGGCGTTTCGGATTGGGTCGTGGATATCAATTGGTTTATGGCAGATATTATAGTCTCCGCTAAGGATAAGGTTTGGGCGTATTTTTTTCAATTCATTTATATATTTCAGAAAATCTTCAAGCCATATCATTTTGAACGATTGGCGTTCATCACCACTGGAACCGGAAGGATGATACACGCTGACAACAGAAATATCGCCATAATCAGCTCTCAAAAAGCGACCTTCGTTATCATATTTTTCATTTCCCATTCCATAAAAAACATGATCGGGTTTTTGCCTGGTCAGGATGGCAACACCGCTGTATCCTTTTTTTTGTGCGGAATGCCAGTAATTAATATAACCGGCTTCTTCAAAATCAAACAAAGGCAGTTGGTCGTGCTGTGCTTTTATTTCCTGCAGACATATAATATCAGGGTTTACGGATTTAAACCAGTCAATAAGTCCTTTGCCCAATGCAGCACGGATTCCATTGACGTTATAGGTAATGATTTTCACAATTCATAGAATTAAAAAAAAATTGTAACTACACAGCCGATGAAAAATAAATAGAACGCTGATTCGCCATGGCTAACGCTGATGATTATGATGACCACAGATAAAATAAAATCTTATTTAATCATAAGCAATCTGCGTCATCAGCGTTCTATTCCATTGCTTGAGTAGTTACAAAAAATTGTCGATAGCAAATCTAAACAACATCATTTTTTAGCAACCAAGATATCTTGAAATAACTAATCTCTGAATTTCTGAGGTGCCTTCACCTATCTGCAGAAGCCTTTGATCGCGGTAAAATCTTTCAATGTCATAATCCTTCATTAAGCCGTATCCGCCGTGAATCTGTAGGGCTTCATCCGCCACTTCTTTAGCAATCTCCGAACAATAAAGTTTCGACATGGCGGCTTCCATAGCAAAGGGTTTATTGTTATCCCTCAGCCAGCAGGCTTTATAAAGAAGGTTTCTTGCAAGTTCTATTTTCAGCGCCATATCTGCCAGCTTAAAAGATATTACCTGTTGTTTGCAGATTGGTTTCCCGAATTGCACTCTTTCTTTTGAATACTGAAATGCCAATTCAAAAGCGCCCTGTGCCAGACCAAGTCCCATTGCACCGATTGCAAGCCTTCCGCAGTCAAGTGTGCTGAGCATTATTTTTGATCCGATGCCTTTTTTGCCTAAGAGATTTCCTTCAGGAACCCGGCAATCATCAAAAAATAATTCGGAAGTATTTGAGGCGCGCCACATCATTTTGTCGTGCATAGTCTTAGCTGTAAAACCCGGTGTTCCGTTTTCGACAATGATCACTGAAAATTCTTTTTCACCTTTGCTGTCTGTTCCTGAGACGACCTGTACTATAGAGCCAAGTGTTATTTCAGACGATGCATTGGTGATAAAAATTTTCGAGCCGTTAATGACCCAC
>JBBAAT010000053.1:0-12092 GCA_041658145.1 Bacteroidales bacterium
CATAACCTGCCAAAGTATCTAATGTACCTGTTCCAAGAGGTGGTGGTATTGTAGCTGTTTGACTTATTAATCTTAAGGCATAAGTTCCTGAATGTGCATCAGAAGTTTTAAAGGACATTTCAGGTACACCATAACTATAAAAATTGTTTAAAGACGACCAATTATCAGGATTTTCAAATGAGCCAATAAGCACCCAGTTTTCAAATCCTGCATTAGGCGGTTGTGTTTGTGCATCGACAGTCAAGGTAATTGCGCAAACGAATACAAATGTTAAAAGTAAATTTTTAGTCTTCATTTTATTCGATTATTAGTTTCCTACTCTTCTGGCTTTTCGGTTTCGCCCCGTTTTTTAAAGTAGTTTCTGGTTTCTACATTTTTTAATGTCAGTCGTCACAGTCAAGAAGTAACGAGCCGAATTGTTGGTGCTTTCGTTTATATATGTTTGCTATGTTATTTTTTAAAATGCCCATAACACATTTATAGGTCTGACAAAATCAGTCTTTATTATGCAAAAATATAAACAAATAAGTTACGATGAAAAAATTTTGACAGTTTTTATTAAAACTTCTTTTCCTGCCTGCGTGGTGCAGTCAGGCAGGGATGCTATCGGACATAGCGATATTATATTAAGGTTCAGGAGTTGCTTAATAATAGACCAGGGAAAAAATCATGTTTTTTTTAACTCCTAATGAAATTTTTTCTAAATTCGTTGCACTTCAAACTTGAATTTAGTGATTAAAAATTAACATCCATGTCAATTCTAATAAAAAACGGAATAATAATAACTGCTGTAGATAATTATGTGGCAGATATTTTTATTGAAAATGACAAAATAACCACTATCGAAAAAAATCTGTCTGTTAAAGCTGATAAGGTTATTGATGCTCATAATAAACTGATATTCCCCGGTGGCATTGATCCCCATGTTCACCTTGATATGTCTTCTATGGGCGCTTCATCAAGCGATAATTTTGAGACCGGAACACGGGCAGCTCTATTCGGAGGTACCACTACGGTCATTGATTTTGTAACCCAGAGAAAAGGAAATTCATTGTATCCGGCACTTGAAGAACGTAAGAACATGGCCAATGGAAATGCAATAAGCGATTATGGTTTTCACCTTGCAGTAACCGATTTCAACGAAAACACCAAATCTGAAATAAAAGATATTATTGAAAAAGAAGGTATCTCTTCTTTTAAAGTCTTCATGGCTTATAAAGAGTCGCTGATGATTGACGATAGGCAAATGATGGAACTGATGAAAGAGGTAAAAAAATTTGGAGGACTGGTTTCAGTTCACGCTACCAATGGTGATATGATAGATTGCTTAGCTGCAAAACATAAATCTGAAGGCAAACTCTCTCCTTTGTATCATTATCTTTCACAGCCCGAAATTACCGAATCTGAAGCGACAGGGAGATTTACCAATATGGCGTATGATGCAGGGGTTACAGCTTATGTGGTTCACCTTACATGTGAAGGCGCTCTTAACCACATCATGGAAGCTGTAAAAAGACACCAGAAAATTTATGCTGAAACCTGTATCCAGTATTTGCTTCTCGATGCATCACTTTATGATAAAGGATTTGAATCGGCAAAATGGGTGATGAGCCCGCCATTACGAGAAAAAAAAGACCAGATTGCTTTGTGGGCAGGAATCAATCAGGGACTCATTCAGACTATTGCCACCGATCATTGTCCTTTTTTATGGAAAGATAAACTGATGGGAGAAAATGATTTTTCAAAAATCCCCAACGGCTTTCCCGGAATCGAACACAGGATGGAATTATTGTTCTCGGAAGGAGTTACAAAAGGGAGGATATCCCTGAATAAATTTGCGGAAATTACTTCTGCCAACGCTGCAAAAATTTTCGGGATGTATCCTCAAAAAGGCACAATAGCCGTTGGCTCCGATGCCGACATTTTAATTTTTGACCCTGATGAAAAACATACCATTTCAACAAAAACCCACCATATCAATTGCGATTATTCCGGTTTTGAAGGATGGGAAGTAACTGGCAAATGTAAAACGGTTATATTAAGAGGAAAAGTTGCCATTGATAACAACAAATTGCTGGTAGCAAAAGGAAACGGCAGATATATTAAAAGAGGACAAACCTCAAAAATGAAAGGAGGAAGTAAATGAATCTCAAGATCTTAGAAAAAATTAGTTATGGTATGTACATTGTGAGTTCTAAAAAAGATCATAATCTCAATGGACAGATTGCTAACTCAGTTTTCCAGATAACCTCAACACCTGCTAAAATTGCAATATCTATTAACAAACTTAATTTAACTCATGATTTTATTGAAGAAAGTAAGTTGTTCTGCATATCTATTTTACATACCGATTTTCCATTGAAATTGATAGGACATTTTGGATTTAAATCTGGAAGAGAAATAAATAAATTTGAAAATATAGAATATGAATTAACGGAAAATGGACTTCCTTATCTGAAAAATTCACTTGGCTTTATAGAATGCAAAGTTATAAATTCTGTTTCTGAAAGTACTCACAGTATTTTTATCGGTGAAGTAATTGCCTGCGATATCTTAAATACAGGAGAACCTATGACTTATTCTTATTACCACGAAATAAAAGGAGGCGGTATTTCCAGGAATGCACCACATTATATAAAAAAGGAGGAAAAAGAAAAAATGAAAAAATACAAATGTACGGTCTGTAATTATATTTACGACCCGGAAAATGGAGACACTGAAAATGGAATAAAACCAGGGACGCCATTTGAAGAATTACCTGATGACTGGACATGTCCTGTATGTGGTGTAGATAAATCATTATTTGAAAAGGAGGAATAATATAATGGCTATAAGAGAAATAAAAAACAATATTTTTTCCATAGGTGTAATAGACTGGGATAGAAGATTATTTGATGAATTAATCCCGCTTCCTGATGGAACAAGCTATAATTCCTATCTCATTAAAGGAAGTGAAAAAACTGCTTTAATTGATACAGTTGACCCAATAAAAGAAGATGAACTTATAGATAATCTTAAAGAATCAGGTATCAATAAAATTGATTATGTTATTTCAAACCATGCCGAACAAGACCATTCAGGCGGGATACCTAAAATTCTCAAACTATATCCTGATGCCAGAGTTGTAACAAATCAAAAATGTAAAGATATACTAATTGACCTGCTTTTAATTCCTGAAAATAAATTTATAACCATACAGGATGGTGAAACTTTATCATTGGGAGATAAAACATTTGAATTTATAATTGCTCCTTGGGTTCACTGGCCTGAAACAATGCTCACATATTTAAAAGAAGATAAGATTTTATTTTCGTGTGATTTATTTGGCGCACACTTAGCTGCAAGTTCTTTATATGTAAATGATGAATACAAAGTATATCAGTCGGCAAAAAGATATTATGCCGAGATTATGATGCCATTCAGGACAAATATAAAAAAGCACATGGAAAAGTTAGCAAATTACGAGATTGAGGTAATTGCTCCAAGCCACGGGCTCGTTTATCAAAAACCCGAATTTATTATGAATGCTTATAAGGATTGGACTTCTGATAATGTAAAGAATGAGGTTGTTTTGCCATTTGTATCAATGCACAATTCAACAAGAAAAATGGTTGACTATTTTATATCTGAGTTAATAAAAAGAAATATAACTGTAAAACCATTTGATTTAACAAAGACAGATATTGGTGAACTTGCAATGTCACTTGTAGATGCATCAACTATAGTTATTGGGTCGCCTACAGTTTTAACAGGTCCGCATCCACAAGTTTTATATGCTGTTTATCTTGCAAATGCGTTAAGACCAAAATTAAGATATGCATCAGTTATTGGCTCTTATAGTTGGGGTGGCAGGATGTTGGATATAATTAAAAGCATGATTACAAATCTGAAAGTAGAACTAATTGAACCAGTTATTGTAAAAGGGCATCCGAAAGAAGATGACTTTAAACTATTAGATAAATTAGCAGATGAAATATTAAAAAAACATAATAATCAAGGAAAGTAAAAATTATAAAGTTATCGGGTTCGACCCTGATATGATTGATGAAGTAAGATCAACATGGCAATTCTACGGAGACAGAAGACCGGAAACCTACGGAAAACTTGTTGAATTATAAAATTATTGTTTATTGTTCAGGTTGCTTAAGAATTTTTGATTGACTTTAAACCAAACCAGTTGCCCAACCCATTAACTCAATACCTGAACAGTAACAATTATTGTTTTATAAATTTCCATAAACTAATACCTGTAATGTTCAGCTTTATAAGGTCCTTCGATAGGTACGCCAATATAATCGGCTTGTTCTTTTGAAAGACGCGTAAGTTTTACGCCAATTTTTCCCAGATGCAACCGCGCTACTTCTTCGTCAAGATACTTGGGTAAGCGATACACTTTCTTTTCATATTTTCCGCGGTTCTTCCACAAATCAAGTTGTGCAAGCGTTTGGTTGGTGAAAGAGTTGCTCATTACAAATGAAGGGTGTCCTGTGGCACAGCCAAGGTTCACAAGGCGTCCTTCTGCAAGCAGAAATATTTCATGGCCATCGGGGAAAATATATTTATCAACCTGTGGTTTGATGGTTACTTTTTTAATTCCGGAATAATTCTCTAATTTTTCAACCTGTATTTCATTATCAAAATGGCCGATATTGCAAACGATTGCCTGGTCTTTCATTTTAGCTATATGATCAATCGTTATCACATCTTTGTTCCCTGTTGTGGTTACATAAATGTTGCCTTCGTGCAGGGTGTCCTCAACAGGAGCAACTTCGAAACCTTCCATGGCAGCCTGCAATGCACATATCGGGTCTATTTCGGTAACAATCACTCTTGCGCCATAAGATTTCATTGACTTTGCACAGCCTTTGCCAACATCGCCGTAACCAAGCACTACCACCACTTTACCTGCAATCATCACATCAGTGGCGCGTTTAATGCCATCAGCAAGCGATTCACGACAGCCATAGAGATTGTCGAATTTCGATTTAGTAACAGAGTCATTCACGTTGATAGCAGGGACAAGCAATTCGCCTTTTTCCATCATCTGGTATAAACGATGAACCCCCGTTGTTGTTTCTTCCGAAACGCCCTGCCATTCTTCAACTGTCCTGCGCCATTTGGTCGGGTCTTCTTTTAGTATGTCTTTTAAAACCTGCAAAACAACAGATTCTTCCTTGGTTTCGGGTTTTCCGTTAAGTACGGAAAAATCGTTTTCTGCCTGGTATCCTTTATGAATAAGAAATGTAGCATCGCCGCCATCATCAACGATAAGCTGAGGGCCTTTCCCGTCGGGGAAAGAAAGCGCCTGAGTAGTGCACCACCAGTATTCTTCCGATGTTTCCCCCTTCCATGCGAAAACAGGAATGCCACGTTTTGCAATGGCAGCAGCAGCATGATCCTGAGTGGAGAAAATGTTGCAACTTGCCCATCTCACATTTGCACCAAGTTCTGTTAATGTTTCTATTAATACAGCAGTTTGTATTGTCATATGAAGAGAACCTGAAATACGAACGCCTTTTAATGGCTTCTGTTTTCCATATTTTTCTCTTAATGCCATCAGTCCGGGCATTTCTTTTTCGGCTATTTCGATTTCTTTTCTTCCCCATTCAGCAAGGGAAATGTCTGCTACTTTATATTTCAGCATATTTTCAACTAAGGTGTTTTCCATTATATGAGTTATTAAAATTGAGGTGCAAAGATAATAATTTTGCTGATTTGGAAATAACGGGTTGGCTAAATATTATTTTGATCCCGAAAAATCGGGACAAGTCGTGCTATGTAAAAGATTCCTCATTTCGTTTCACTTCATTGGAATGACAACTTTTTCCTTTTTTTGAGGGGGATGAAGGAAGCGAGGAATCTTTATTTTTTTATCAGCACCTTAAAAAGAAAATACCCAAAATATTGCTTCTATTTTTATTTTGGCTTAATTTTGTAGTTATATTTATTTTAAAACTAAACAAGTGTTTTCTAATTAATTTTAAATTTTATTATGTTATGGCACATGTAATATTAAATGTTAAAGACAATAAACTTTCTTTCTTTTTTGAGTTTATTAAAAATTTCAGGTTTATTAAAGTTGAAAAAACTATTTCTGATGATGAGCCATCAAAAGAAGAAGTTATTAAAAACATCAAACTTGGTTTAATAGACATTAAAAATATTGAACAAGGTAAATCAAAGTCAAGACCTGCTAAAGACCTTTTAAATGAGCTATAAAGTAGAAACAACAAGCAACTTCGACAGGGAGGCGAAAAAGCTTGCTAAAAAATATCCTTCATTGAAAAATGATTTGGCTTGGCTTTTCAACGAGCTTGAAACTAATCCAACAATGGGTACTCATATTGGCAGCAATATTTATAAAATTCGCATTGCCATACAAAGCAAAGGTAAAGGTAAATCAGGTGGCGCAAGGATTATGTCTTATGTGAAAATTGTTAAACAAACTGTTTTCCTGTTTTCTATCTATAGCAAAGGAGAAAAAGATAATATTTCAGATAGGGAAATTCTTAACCTTGTTAAAGAGATTCCTCTTTAACCCACAATTTTTATTTTCTTACTCGTCCGGCTTTCCTGCCCGTCAGCTGACGGATCGGTGCCGCCCCGTTTGTAAAAGTGGGTTCTGGTCTCCACTTTCAAATGTTATATATGGGTTGATTTATATTTTTTATAAAATCGCTGCAATTATTATTAAAGCAGCAATTATATCAATAATTCCAATTATTAAACCTGCTATCGCTAAACCTTTAAGTTTTCTTTTAATCATTCCAATAATGCCAAAAATAATAGCTAACGGGCCAAAAATAACACCTGCTACTAATAGACCAACAATACTTAAAACAAAAGAAGTAATGCCAAATCCTCCACCTTTTTTCTCTTCTGTATTTTTTTGAGTTTTATCGCTAACATTATTTGAATACGTTGCAGTATTTGAAGGTGCAGAATTATTCGATGTGATGATATCCTTTGTCCCATTTGAATATCTAATCATAAAAACCTCTGATTTTTTAATGGAATATGACGGTCCCGTTAAATTGTCGCATTTTTTATATTTTATTTCGTCAGTTGTAATTTCTGTAACTTTAGCTTTTATTTCTTCTCCATTTTTCAAAACGATATTGTCACATTCATCCGATGACGTGATTACTGAAAACTCTTTTTGTTGAGAAGGGGTTGAATTTATCGGTATAACTGAATTACCAACCGAAGCAGTAAGGTTATCATTATTTGCTTCTGCATTGTCAGCAATTGAAGTTTGTGTCTGATCTAATATTGTAGCTGGTTCAACATTATTTTCGCTTTTGGTTTTTACTGCATCGTTCGTTTTCTTTTCAGCGAATGTTTGCTTGTCGCTTTTTTGAATACCTTTTCTCCACTCAACGTTATAGCCCGACAAATAAATTCGTTTTTGCATCGTGCATGACGATAATACAAAAGTCAAAGCAATAACGATTAATGACAATTGTGTAATTTTTTTCATGATTGTTTAATTTATTATTTTCCCTACTCATAAGGCTTTTCGGTTTAGCCCCGTTTTTAGAGTGGTTTCTGGTCTCCACTTTTTATTTATTGATTATTATTCTCTAACAATATTTCCTATCTTAAAATCTTTTCCTTCTATGATTTGGCATTTTGCTGCTTTGCCATTTGGAGTGAGTTCAATCACTTTAATTTTACCAATATATTTTTCGTTATTTGAAAGAACACCGCCAAGGTCGGGATCAATGATCTGCTCACCAATATCATAAACTTTAAACTCCATTCCATTTGCTATTCCATCGTTAGAGCCAGGTTTTATATAGGTAATTGTATCACCCATAACTTTTGCAATACTACCCGACCATTTTATTTTACTCATACCTTGATCCAGATAGCCTATACATTGCTGCACGGCTGTTCGAGTCGCTGCATCGAGCATGGTTTCATCAAAACCACCTGAATTACTACTAAAACCACCAACAGCGGCTCCCTTTTTAGTGTCGGTATTTTCTCCTTTGGCTGTTTCAGCATATAAAAGATCCCCTGTAGCTACATCTATAATTTTTACATCAAAAGATACTTTAGCCGTATATGTTGTTTTAGTATCTGCATAATAAACATAGCTGTTCGTTTTAGTATCTGTTTTTACGCCATATTCTGTGATGCCTCCCGTAATTAGAATCTGTACTCCTGCCTGCCAGAGTTTTTGTAAATTGACAGGAGATAAATTACCTTCGTTTATCAAATCAGCAATAGCGTCCTGTTCAATCACAAGATATTTACCTGACTTAAATAATTCGGTTGAAAAAACAGATGCTAACTTAGCTGATGCATTCCCCTCTTTCCATCCGCTACCATCTTTAATATTTCCCAAAGCCACACGTTTTTTAAGTGTGGAAGTACTTGCCGTCCCTGACATGACTTCTGTTTTCCCACTCTCATAAGTTATTTTAAAAACTTCACCTTTTCCATAAGAGTATGTGGGACCATTTAAATTATCATATCGCTTATACTTCACCTGATCGCTTGTAACTTCAATCACTTTGGTCTTTATTTCATCCCCTGTTTTTAACATTATAATATCTTGAGCCATTAGCATATCAAATGATAGCAGACTTAAGAATAAGAATCCCGAATATTTTATTGTTTTTTTCATATTTTTATAATATTAAAATTTAAAAGTTGCACCTAAATCAAAGGCTAAAGTTTTTCCCCAAGTCCCGGCACGAGCAAACAAACCAAAATTTGGGGATAAGTAAATTGCTAGTGCTGCATTAAATCTATCACTAAACACAGACGAGCTAGATACGTAAGTTTCTGAAGTTTCTGAAATCCCAGCGTACCCCAAAGCTGCTCCTGCTGTAAAATCTAATATATTTGAAGTATAAATATGAAAATTACCAACAACACCAAGAAATAACACGCTACTTTTAATAACCTCTGTTGTATATATAGGAACATGCCAAATACCATAGCTATCATAATACCCATCCATACTTATGTAATCATAATTTCCTTTTGCAGATGTGTAAATAAACATTCCACCCAGACTAAATAGTTTAGAAAGGTTTCTTTCATATGAAAAAATAATTGGAGGTGTTTTTTGAAGTCCACCCAAATAAGTGTTGTATAAATAATTTGAAATAGAAATATTTTTTATTGGATTAAATATACCAACAGATAATTGAATTTTATTAGGACCTTTTAATTCGGATTTTTCTTTTTTATCTTTATCAGAAGAAGAATTGTTTGTTGTAATATTATTAGATGGTGTTTCATCCTTAAATACGTCCTTCGTTCCATTTTCATATTTAATCATAAAAACATCTGATTTTAATATTGATATTGTTGGTCCAGTTTGGTTGTCAAATTTTTTATACTTAATTTCTGTCGAGGTTACTTCAAGTACTTTCGCATTAATATCTTCACCACTTTTTTTTGTAATTACATCCTGCGAAAAACAAAATGTCCACGAAATAACCATTATCAGTGTGTAAATATTTTTTTTCATTCTTTTATTTAGATTTCCCCTACTCATAAGGCTTTTCGGTTTCGCCCCGTTTTTTTAAGTGGGTTCTGGACTCCACTATTTGTTTATTGCTTTGTTTCGTTTAGACCTGCCACGCTTTAGAAACATGGCAGGTTTTTACATTCAACACTATTCGTAATTTTTAATTGTTATGTCCCTTACTCTTTAAAGGATTTTCAGGTTACTCCGTTAATTATTGCACTATCTTAAACTTAGAACTTAATATTATCGCCATTAATATTTCTCTACAAGCATAAGAATATCACCCAAATATCGTTTTGCTATCTTTTTCATTACCATCTTCCTTGAATTTGTATAACCATTAAACAAATTACATACTCCTTTAGCAAGTTCCGATTTTGAAATAACATTGCCGGTTTTCGTATCAAGTATAGCAATATATCCCTTAGCACTTGATTTAAATGAGCTATGATCTTCAATAATACATTGTATCGTATAATTTGAAGTTTCTTTTGATGTAGCAATCTTCTTGTTTAACGCTACTAATTTATCAGCAATTGGCTGTTCAAATCTTTTATTTGTTTTTTCAACGTAATAGGACTTTTGTGCGTAAATGCTTCCCGACGCTATTACAAGAAACATTAAAAAGAGTAATTTCTTCATATTTTTTAATTTTTAATTTTCCTACTCATTTGGCTTTTCGGATACGCCCCGTTTTTTAAAGTAGGTTCTGGACTCTACTGTTTTTTGTCCGTCACGATTTATAAGATGCAGCAGGCTTGACTGCCGCATCTGTTTAGTTTTTTATTCTTTCACAAACTTTTCTACTATCATTCTTTTTTCGGTTTTTACTTTTACATAATAAATCCCGCTTGGCAATGCTGAAATATCAACATTTGTTTTATTGCTATTTGTTGCAAGGGTTTTTATTAGCTGTCCTTCTATGTTTGAAATTTCAATTACTGCTTGCTGCTGACTTTCTATTGTTATGTTATTTGTGGCAGGATTAGGATAAACAATAATAAGGGGATTTTCAACGCCAATTTCTTTTATACCATCTAAGCTGGATGTAGATCGCATCCATGTACCATCGCCACCTGTTCCCGCATAAATCCATGAACCATTTATGACTAATGATAGAACATAATAATCAGCGCCACCGGAAAAACCAGCATTAAAAGTTGTCCAACTGCTCCCACTATTTGTGGACACAAATACTCCACCGCCATTTGTTGAAGCAAAAATTTTTGTTCCACTTATAGCAATTGCAGTAATATCATTATTAGTTATGCCAGTACTAGCACTTACCCAATTACTTCCATTATTTGTTGAATAAAACACACCACTGGTTGTTCCTATAAAAATTTTAGATCCGCTTATAGCTATTGAATTAACAGTAACACTAGTTGGCAAACCGTTATTAACTATAGTCCAATTACCACCATTATTTGATGAAAAATATACACCATCAGATGTTCCTGCAAATATTTTTGACCCACTAATTGCTAATGAATAGACATTATTTGTGGGGCTGAAAAATAAAATATTATCCCAACTTGAACCATTGTCACTTGTTGAATATACTCCACATTGTGCCCCGGCATAAATTATTCCTCCAC
This sequence comes from Bacteroidales bacterium, assembly GCA_041658145.1. Taxonomy (GTDB): domain Bacteria; phylum Bacteroidota; class Bacteroidia; order Bacteroidales; family CG2-30-32-10; genus JBBAAT01. Next base: position 11,089 of record JBBAAT010000053.1, read on the forward strand.
TTGTAGCGAATGAATATACTTCAATGCTATTCGGAATTCCAGAGGCGTAAAGATGTGTCCAGGAAGTGAGATAAATATTACTAGAAACATTAATTCCATAATCTGTACCAGCCATAATTTGTGAACCACTTTGAATAATTGAATAAACAATACCATAATTTGGATACCAAGCTATTGCATCTCCATTCCATGTTGCACCATAGTTCGCAGTATAATATACTCCGACGGCAGAATTTGGTAATCCTGTATATATTATATTTGAAGGATAAGAACCAGTTACCAATATACTTTGAACCGTAGCACCATAACCTATATGTGTCCATTGTGCTTTTAAATTATTGCTATAACTCAATATAACAATTGAAATTAAAAGTAAAATTTTAGTTTTCATTTTTTTGATTTTTAAATTTTCCTACTCATTTGGCTTTTAGATACCGCCCCGTTTTTTTAAGTGGCCTCTGGTCCCCACTCTCCACTCTTCATTGTTATTTTATTTGGCCGAAATATTCATCAAAACGATTTAATTAGTTTTGGTAACATTTGTGTTTGCAACTTTTGGCAATATAATTTTAAAAAAAATATTGGTTTATAAAAGTGGAGCAGTAATAAGAAAGTGCAATTATCGGAAAAGTAACATAAACGTAAGTTAAAAAAACAAATGAAGATTAATTAAACCTCTATACTGCTCCAGTTATTGTTTAGTTCATTGATAGAATTATAGTATTAATGCTATCAATATCAACCAACCAATTATATCAATTATTCCAATAATAAGACCAGCTATTGCTAATCCTTTTCCTTTCCATTTTGATGAGTCTTTTTTAATTTTCCCAAGTCCAATTGCGCTGAATATAATAGCTAAAACTCCTAATATAAAACCAAAAAGAAATAGACCTACTAAACTTAAAATGAAACCAGTCAAAGCAGATCCATTTGTCTTTGGATCGTCAGAATATGATGCAATCATTTTAGCCCCTTTTTTAAATTCAGATTTAAGAGTGGGT
>JBBAAT010000054.1:0-12064 GCA_041658145.1 Bacteroidales bacterium
CATGGTCGGCATAATCAATCTGATTATAAAATTGCTTATAAAAAGTTTCCATCGAAAATACTAATTTTGATTTATCAATCCCCTGAAAATACCCTAAAGCGTACTGATCCGCTTTTTGCGGTTTTATATTTGGACCGCTTGGTATCCAGACTTCAAGTGAAGTAAACGGGCTTGTAGAATTCGACAATACCTGGATAAACTGTGTGGTTCTGTTATAACTGGCTTTCAGTGACGAATTATTGTTAATGGAATATGTAATATTGATCCTTGGTTCAGGGCATATAAATGTTGAATATACCGATTTCTCACCAATTTGAAGCGTATCCATTACCTGGTAATTCACATTGAAATAGTAAACTGTTGTAGCGCCGATATTTTGCCATACAGGCAAACGAAGTCCGTAGCGCAGAGAAATTTTTTTGCTCAACTTCTGCTCATTGCCTAAATAAAAATCAAACTCGCGTGATGAATACTTTGGTACCACAGGGATATGGCGTTGAATGGCAGCGTCAGAAAAATGAATATTCCCGGGGTTTGTATTATGCAAACTTAGTTCTATGCCGGCTTTTATCGTATTCTTTGGATTGAGGTAATAGGTAAAATCGGTTTTTATTGTGCGGTTTGAAATAGAAGAATTCCAGTAATCATTTTGTTCCTTATATATATGCAGATAGTAATTGTAATTACTGAAATATGCCGTTGTATTGGAAAAAAGTTTATTGTTGAAAATATGATTCCAGCGGAACGTGCCAAGAACATTATTCCAGCTTATACCAAAAGTTCTGACGGCTGTAGTGGCAACCCTGCTGTAATCATCATTTCCACCGTATAATGTCAGGAAAAGCCGGTCGTTGTTACTCACTTTATAATTTACCTTTGCATTAATATCATAAAAATTTACTTTTAAATTTTTTTTCGAAGTATTGGAAAGGATTAGCCAGTTCAGGTTTGATCTTCTGCCTGAAATAAAAAACGAACTTTTATCTTTTTTAAAAGGCCCTTCGAAAGAAACATCGGATGTATATGGCCCGATGCTGCCCGAGAATCCAAGTTTTTTCATATTGCCATCTTTTGTTCTGATATCAATCACCGAAGACAGTCGTCCTCCGAAACTTGCCGGGAAATCCCCTTTATAGGCTTCCACATCTTTAATGGCGTCAGGAGCTATTGCCGAAAAGAACCCGAACAAATGCGAAGGGTTATAAATCGGGGCTTCGTCAACCATCAGTAGGTTCTGATCGCTATTCCCTCCGCGTACATAAAAAAGAGCAGAGCCATCACCATAGGATTTGATTCCCGGAATGGACTGCAATGATTTTATTATATCCACATCTCCTACAAAACCAGGTAATTGATTTATTGTCTTTGGAGATAATTTCATCGCGCTGAATTGGTTTTCATGTATTTCGGCTTCCTTGTCGCTGGCAACAATTTCCACCGGTTTAATATCAAGAAATGCGGACTCCAGTTCAGCGGAGAAGTTAATATTACCTTTAAGTTCCGTAGCCTGAATAACGGGTTTGTACCCGATAAAAGAATAAACTATATTGTAAGAACCCTGTGGTAATGTAAGGGAATAAAAACCGTATGCGTTGGATGTTGTGCCGAGTGTTGTTCCTTTTGCATATACAGATGCCCCTATCAGGACTTCTCCTGTAGCTTTATCTTTTAAATACCCGCTGATCGTATATTTTATTTTTTCTTTTGGGATCACTTCTATGTTTTGTGAAACATTTGTCGTCTGTGGCTTTAAGACGATCAGGTTTTCAACAATGGAATATTCTATTCCGTTTTTTGTGAAAACTTCATCAAGGATTTCTTTTATTGTTTTGTTTTTTGCCTTGATTGTGATTTTTTTATTTACAGGGATCAATTGAGAGCTGTATGAAAAGTTAATCTGTCCTGTATTGCTGACCTCATTGATAACGTCGATCAAAGGAACATCTTTCATGTTTAAGGAAATCTTTTTCTTCAGATCCTGTGAAAAAGAAAAACCGGATAAAAAAAGTGAGGCAACGATTATAAATAGTTTAGTTCGCAATTGGCAGTACTCGGTTGGCAATTCTGCATTCCGCATTCTGCATTCTGCATTTTTTTTATTTGCATCCATTGCCGGAAATTTCAATGCCAGAATTAGTTTTGGTGATCTTTATGAAAAGAGTGCCATTCAAAATGTCCAACGCACCATCAAGATTACTGATATTAGCATCTATAGTAGTTGTAACAGGGCAATTGGCAAGGGTATTATTTTTAATTGTAATGTTTGAATGATAAACTTTGTTTAAATCAAGCACAACTTCGCTTAAAGGAGTGTCGCTGAACACAAGCTTTTTGGTTTTAAAAGCCATATAGTTTGCATCATCATTTTCTGATTTGGAAATCTTTCCTTCTGTTTTTGAAAACTCTGCTTTTTCACCCGGTTCAAGTATAATGCATTCAGAAGGTTTGTCTTTATGATAAACAGCAACTTTGCCAGAAGTAAGTATCACTTCGACTCTCCCTTTTGCCGCATCTGTGCTCACATAAAATGAAGTGCCAAGTACTTCCACCCTGATATCTTCTGCCGCAATGATGAAAGGTTTTGTCTTATCAGGTGTGACATTAAAATATGCCTCCCCTTTCAGAGTAACGGTTCTTTTATCATCAGCTTCAAAATTTTCAGGATATTCAATTGACGAGCCTTTATTTAATGTTACAGAAGTTCCGTCAGGCAGTTTGTTTTCAATGGTTTCAGTTTGTGCAAACAGTTGTTTTGTTTCCGGTTGGTTTAAATAATGATAAATAACATACGAAATAGCAGCAAAAACAGTAAATATAGCGGCTATCCTGACAGCTTTATAAAAGAAATTCCATCCAATTGTTCTTTCTGCATAAATAGGAATGATCGGGACTACTTTTGTTTCCTGACGAAAAAGAGAATTATTAATAAGTGGTTTTATTTTTTCCCATTCTTCGTCAATATCTATATCGTTATTGATTTTCACCTTTTCAACAACTGACCATGTTTTCTGATATTCTGTAAAAATTTTCTGGTTTGCAGGGTCGGATTTCAGCAATTTGAAAAGAATAACCATTTCCTCGGCGCTGGCTTCTCCCGCGAAATACCTTGTAATCAGGTCAATATAATATGTTGAATTAGTTTCCATTTAAAGCTTATTTTCTAAACACTATACACATAATTATTCTTTTACCCTTATAGTGTTTTAAACTTTTTCAATAAATTTTCTTACTAATAGCCATATATCCAAGTCCTCAAATCTTCTGAGTGTAGCCATAAATCCAAGTTTAAACAATAAACAACAAACAACAAACAAAATAAACCGTTCCCAAAACCATTACAATTATTGTGATATAATCCACCAGCCGTTCCCGCATGTGTTGCAATGCTTTTGACATCTGCGTTTCAACAGTTTTTATGGATATCTGCAGTTTATCAGCTATTTCCTTGTACTTCAAATTATCATAACGGCTCATCACAAAAATTTCCCTGCATTTTTCGGGCAACTCTTCGATGGCGCTATTGATCTTTTGAGCTATCTCTGTGGCTACCAAAGTATCGCCATGGTTGTGATCCACTAAAGGATAAAGATTTTCAAAGCTTAAAATATCCTTATTGAACTTTTTGTTATCACGCAAATAATTCAAACTCTTATTGTATATTGTAGTTGTAAGATACGATTTAACAGGCTTTGACAGGTCGATACTTTCTCTCTTTTCCCAAAGGGTACTAAATGCATCCTGAACTATTTCTTTTGCTGTTTCAAAATCTTTCACATACTTCCGGGCAAAGTGTGTAAGTCCTTTAAAACTGCTTCTGAAAAGCAATTCGAAAGAAGATGCGTCAAGTGATTTGATGCTATTTCCGTTTTCTTTGTTCAGGGTAAGAAGTTTTGTTTTTCGACATACAAACCTACATGAATTTTAGTAAATACACAAGTACTATAATGTAATACTGATTAGCAATATATAACCTGCCGGAGTATCTGTTTAAAATATCCGACCATGATGATTACTCATTAAGCAATTCGGAAATTTTCTCTTTGTTTTCAGCAAGTATTCTGAGAGTTTCCTTATACCCAAGTTTATAAATATCATTGATTTTAGATATTTCGAGAAGTTTGTATTTCTTAAGTTCCTGTGGTTCTATAAATATAGAACATTTTTTTATTTTTTTTGTAAAATTCGCTGCAAAACTCAGATGAAATGAGCGTTCTGCAATACTCAACATACTGCCAAAATCTTCATGATAACCGAAAGGGTTTACGTGAATGCCAATCAAAAATTTACATTTGTTTTCAAGAGGTTCTGTCGGGAAATTATTCAACACTCCCCCGTCAACAAAAGTTTTGTTATCTATCTTAACTGGAGGGAACAACACGGGGATAGTGGCAGAAGCCATAAGCTGCGTTAATAATTCGCCTTTGTTAAAAAATATACATTTGCCGTTATTCAAATCCGTTGCAGCAACAAATAACGGTATTTTAAGTTCTTTGAATGTCCTTGCTTTCAGGTTTTGCGAGATGATTTTTGTTAATCCCGTCATTTTCAAAAGTCCTTTTTTAGGAAGGATTATTTCGAGGTATTTCGAGAATTTCGTTTCCTGAAACATTTGTAATATTTTCTCGGGTTTGTGTCCGTCTGCATAAAGGGCGCCGGCAATAGCTCCGGCACTTACACCCGAAATGACATCCGGATAAATACCTGCTTCATTTAACGCTTTCAATGCTCCTATGTGCGCGAAACCACGTACTCCGCCACCGCTAAGCACTAATCCTATTTTGTATTTTTTGCTTTGTTTTTTTTGCATATTCATTCAGCCGAAATATAATTGATATTTTACGTTCTTAAAATGAACAAAAATAAAATTTTTAGTTGGTAAAAATATATTTTAATATCTTTGAAAAAAAATATCTATGAAAAATATTCGCATATTCAGTTCATTATCAATTCTGATAATTATTGTTTCCCTGATAACTTCAGGATGCAGAACCCATAAGAATACTTCTGCTATTGAAATGAGTTCATCACTTGACTCAGTTCAGATTTATTTGAAAAAGGGAAACCTAAAGCTTGATCGGTTTAAATATGAAGAAGCTCTTATTTTATTCAATAAAGTTATTAAGATTGACCCTGAAAACGGACAAGCTTACGCATACAGAGGCATGGCGGAATACCATTTGAAAGACTTTAAAGGCGCTTTGGAAGACTTCGATTCTGCTCTTAAAATAATTCCGGATTATGGCGAAGTATATGATTTGCGGGGCATTGTTAAAAATGAAATGGGCGATAAAATTGGAGCCTGCGAAGACTGGAATAAATCTTACGAACTTGGCTTTAGTGGAGCATTTGAATTAATTGATAAGTTTTGTAATGAGGAAAATAAGAAGTAATATTAGTGTTATGTCAAAATTAAAATGGCAAATGGAAAAGGGTAAAACATCGTGATAATTTTACAATTTGACATTTGATATTTGACATCATACATTTGACATATCATTAGTACAGAGTAATTTGTACAAAGTATGCGTCTTGCAATTGGTATTATCTGTCAAAGATACCAATCATTTATCTTTTTTATCATCGAAAGCATCATTTCGTCTTCGTTGAATGAGCCGCTGAACTGCAAACCGATTGGCAGATTTTGAAAATTTTTCCCTGCGGGGATTGTAATGGATGGCAGTCCTGAATATGTCCATGGCAGGTTCATTAACGGGCTTCCTGTCGATTCAAGTCCTTCAGGTGCCGGTGTCAATGTGGACGGTGAAACCCAGAGGTCGATATTGGAATTTTTTTTAAAAGATTCAATTTTATTTCTTAAAATAAATCTTCCTTTCCGGGCATTGTATAATTCATTCGGATCATTCTTACCAAGCTGTTGTCCCTCGTTAATGATTTGCTTAGTAAGTGTTCTGTAAATCGGCTCGTATAAAGCAAACCAGTTTTTATGAACTTCAGCCATTTCGGCCGCAACCATCAAACGGTGCATACGATTTATTTCGTCAATATTATCAAAAAGCTTTATCCTCTTAATCAATGCGCCATTGTTTTCAAGTACTTTCAGTTGTTTTTCAAATGCGGTTAGTATTTCATCCGATGCCTGTTCAAGATATTTATCATCAGGAATACCAATAATAAGCTTTTTAGATTGCCGGCATATTTTATTGTAATTCCAATCATTGCAAAGCATTGATGCAGCCATGATGCAACCTTCAATATCCTGTGTAAAAAAACCCACATGATCTGCAGAAGGAGAGAAAGGAATAACTCCATCTGTTGGTATCCTTCCAAAACTTGATTTGAAACCATATATACCACAAAATGCAGCAGGGCGGATGATGGAACCTATGGTTTGAGTGCCAAATGCAAAAGGTGTGAATCCTGCAGCAACTGCTGCTGCAGAACCGCTGCTTGAGCCGCCGGGAGTATGTTCAGGATTAAGTGGATTTTTGGTTGGACCCGGTTCAAAATAGGCAAACTCAGTAGTAACGGTCTTTCCTAATATCAGCGCTCCTTCCGTTTTTAACTTCCTTACACAAGATGCTTCTTCCCCTTCAAATAATTCAACAGGAAGCGCCGATCCGCATTGTGTATGAAAACCGTCAACTTTGAAAATATCTTTTACTCCAATCGGAACACCAAAAAACAACGGCCGTTTATCTTTATCCGAATACACGGATAAAAGCTGTTTTGCTTCATTTAATAAACGTTCCCGTCTGTTTTCTTCCGGAATTAATGAAAATATCTCAGGTTCAATTTTGTCAATCCTGTCGCAAAGGCAGTTGATAAAATCAATCAAATCGATTTCGCCATTTCTAAGCAGGCCGGAGATTTTAGAAAGATGTAAAACTTTTGTAAACATAATATTTTTAACATTAAAATCACTAATTGATGTTACGCCAGTTATATTACTTCTTCATTTTTCAAATTTTCAATTTCTTCAATACTGTAACCTAACAATTCGGAATATATTTTTATATTATGTTCCCCCACTTCCGGGGCTGGTTTTCGGTGATTTTCTTCGGCAATGGATGTCATTTTTATAGGGTTTCCGGCAATTTTAACGGTTCCTGCTTTTTTGTCTTCTACTTCCACAATCATATTTCGCGCAAGTACCTGTTTATTCACCATCACTTTGTCTATTGTATTGATAGGACTGTAAGGTATCTGCGCTTTTTCAAAGATATCAAACCAATCCGCAGCATTTTTCTGTCCGATGATCTCATTGATCAGCGATGCCAGAATGCTGATATTTTCTGTCCTCAAGCCGTTTGTTAAAAATCGTTCATCTTTTATCAGCTCCCTGTGGTCAATGGCATTACAGAATTTTTCCCAAAGGCTGTCATTGCCGCAGGCAATCACTAAATACTCATCTTTTGCTTTAAATGCCTGAAAAGGAGATATAGTGGGATGACGATTACCAAGCGGCTCTGGTGATTTATTATCTACCTGGAAACGCGAAAGCGCATTTTCAAGAATAGAAACCTGGCAATCGAGCATGGAAACATCTATCTTCTGTCCTTTGCCTGTGATAGTGCGTTGATAAAGCGCTGCATTGATTCCAATTGCCGTATAAAGCGATGCGGTGATATCTCCCAGCGACATGCCCACGCGGGTAGGAGGAGTGTCGGGCCAGCCGGTAATACTCATGATTCCGCCCATTGCCTGCGCCAGAATGTCGTAAGCCGGTTTTTGTGAATCGGGTCCTGTATGACCAAAACCTGATGCTGCAGCGTAAATAATTTGCGGATTGATTTGCTTCAATGTATCATAATCCAGTCCAAGTTTTTCCATTGCTCCCGGCCTGAAATTTTCAATGACAACATCAAATTTTTTGATCAGTTCAAGAAAAATCTTTTTCCCTTTTTCGCTTTTCAGGTTAAGAGAAATGCTGTCCTTACCACGGTTGATGCTGACAAAATAAAGACTCTGCTCATTTTTAAAAGGTCCGAAAGTTCTGGAGTCATCGCCTGTTTCGGGCATTTCAACTTTCAGGATATAAGCGCCAAGGTCGTTCATAATCATAGTGCAGAAAGGCCCGGCAAGAACACGGGTTAAATCGAGGACTTTAATATTTTCTAATGGTTTCATGTGTATATATTTTTGTCTTTTTTAAGGTCACATACCTGCCAGCAGGTTTGTTGTGAACATAAATGCTTATGGCTATTTCATAAATTGTACAATAAAAAATATTTTTCAAAAGTACAGCGTTCACGCTATTTATTGATCCGAACCTGTACTTGTTTAATTCGTGTTTCGCTTACCTGAAGGATAGTAAAAATGAAATTTTTAATTATAATTTCTTCACCTTTGGCGGGGATACTTTGATGGTAATAATTAATAAGTCCTGCAAGAGTTTCATAATCTTCCGACTCAGGAAGATCAAGTTTATATTTATCGTTCAGGAAATCTATTTCGAGTCGTCCGGAAAAAACAAATTCTTTCTTTCCAATTTGTTTTTCGATAAAATATTCTACATCAAATTCGTCGTTGATTTCGCCAAAAATCTCTTCCATCATATCTTCTAAGGTGAGTATTCCCGCTGTGCCGCCGAATTCATCAACTACTACAGCAATACTTTTTCGTTGCTGGATGAACAATGTTAAAAGATTGTTTGCGAGCATGGTTTCGGGTACAAAAATCAATGCTCTCAACACCGATTTGACAGTAGACGGGTTTCGGAACATATCATAGGAATGAACATAGCCAATGATGTTGTCAATGGAATCACTGTATATAAGTATTTTAGAAAGCCCTGTTTCGGAAAATTTTTGTTTCAGGTCGCTGATGTTTACTGTATCTTCGAAGGCAATGATCTCGGTACGTGGAATCATGCATTCGCGAAGTTTGACAGTAGAAAAATCCATTGCATTCTGGAAAATCCGGACTTCATGTTCAAGCTCGTGTTCAGTATGTGCCTCAGGAAAAAATTCTTTAATATAATTATCCAGGTCAACTGTGCCGAAGACATGTTTTTGATCTATGATCCTGATATTGAACAAAACTTTAAGAATTATTTCTGCAATATAAATGATAACAAAAACGACCGGATATAAAATGTAATGAAATACAAATACCGGTATGGCAAAAAGATTCAACATGTAATTGGGATTGATTCTGAAAAGGGTCTTCGGAAGAAATTCGGCTGTAACGAGTATCAGCAATGTAGAAATGATTGTTTGGATAATCAGTATCAACAATTCTGAATTGATGCTTTCGGGAAGTATTGATGCAATAACAGGCCGCAAAATGTTAGCCATCGCAATACCGTAAATAACAAGAGCAATGTTGTTCCCCACCGACATAGTAGTGATAAAATCGGAAGGAATCTTGTGAAAATCAGAAATGATGCGTGCAGAAATAAACCCTTTCTTCCTGTCAAGTTCAATCTTTAGCTTGTTCGCGGTAACAAAGGCAATCTCCATTCCGGAAAAGAAAGCGGAAAAAATCATGGTAACCAGTATAATCTCCCAATTCTGCATTAGAAAGATAGGATTAGTCTTCATTTATGGTGATGGAGCCTTTGACTTTTAATATCTTCCATTTATCAAAGCGTTCATCGGAATTCATGCCATCACCCCAAATGATCATCTTGCCCGTGTTAATCTTTACAAATTTGTCGGAATAGATAATGGCTTTACGCTGATCCCACACTAAGCGCTCCGTATTAAGTTGCTCTTTTTTTTCATTAATTACCACCACGTTGTTCTTCGCCTCCATAATCTTTTCCTTTTCATAGTTTATGGCGTAATTAGCTGTAAGTTTCGATGTTACCTGCATAAGAGAATCGTAAAAATAAACAGCTATACCTTTAGTCATTTCATAATAAGGTTTTTCTCCTTCATATCTGTCTAATTGAGGCGCCTTCACAATAACAAGGATCTGTGCAGAATCGCTGTATATTGTTTCAACCTCTTTTGCCGATTCAACAGGCAGAAAATCTTTATTCCCAACAATATTGATTACCTTGATGTCGTTTTCGCAGGAAACTGCCGAAAGGACAACGAAAAAAAGTAAATATTTCATATAAGAATTATTCGGAAATGGATACATACTTTAAGAGGTTGTTTAAATTTTAATACAATATTTACAGGGTATTGATTTCCAACATTGCCCCATACCTGAAGGGTGTGTTGAAAATCAATTTACACCCTTCAGGGTTAGGGGTAAATAAATTGATTTTCATAGTAAAATCGTAATATACAAAAATTAAAATATGAATTTTAAACAACCTCTAAATGTGATTTTTTTTAGAACAAAGATAACAATATTCGTGGTTACTATTATCTTTTTTCGTAATTTCGCTACATGGAAACAGTAGTAAGCGGAATACGCTCAACCGGTAATTTACATCTTGGTAATTACTTTGGCGCTATAAAGAATTTTGTTAAAATGCAGCACGAACACAGGTGTTTTTTCTTTATTGCCGATTACCATTCACTCACTACACATCCTACACCACTTGACCTCCATAACAAAGTTAAACAGGCGCTGGTGGAATACCTTGCCTGTGGACTGGACCCGGAGGTTGTAACATTATATATCCAAAGCGACGTTCCGGAAACAACAGAACTGTACTTGCTTCTGAATATGAATGCTTATGTGGGTGAGCTTGAACGTTGCACATCATTTAAAGAAAAAATACGTAAACAGTCCGATAACGTAAATGCAGGACTGCTAACTTATCCCGTACTGATGGCTGCCGACGTGATTATCCATAAAGGGACTAAAGTTCCGGTGGGTAAAGACCAGGAACAGCACCTCGAAATGGTGCGCACCTTTGCCAATCGCTTTAACAGGATGTACAAAACAGAATATTTTCCGGAACCTCATGCTTTCAATTTTGGTGAAGCGTTAATTAAAATCCCCGGATTAGACGGAGGAACAAAAATGGGGAAATCGGAGGACGAAGGCAATGCCATTTTTCTTGCAGACGAGCCGGAAGTGATACGGAAAAAAGTGATGCGTGCCGTAACTGATGCCGGTCCCACTGAAATGAACCAGACAAAACCACAAGCTATTGAAAATATTTTCAAGCTGATGGAAATATTGTCTTCACAGGAAACGTATGATCATTTCAGTAATCTCTATAACACTTGCCAGATACGCTATGGCGATATGAAAAAACAATTGGCTGAAGATGTAATAAAATTTACCGAACCTTTCCGGAATAAGATAAAGGAATTATCTTCGGATCATAAATACCTTCGTAAAGTAGTGAAGATTGGCGCTGAAAAAGCACGGGAAAGCGCATCAAAAACTATCCGTGAAGTGCGTGAAATTATTGGGTTTAAATCATTCTAATGTTATGTTAAACCTAAATTCTCACATTGAGATTGCTTCAGCCTCCTGCGTCGGCTTCGCAATGACGTCATTGCGAGAAGTTCGCCGAGGCGAACGACGAAGCAATCTTTGCGTCATCTGTTTATTAACTTAACACTAAATTAATCTTCTAATTTATGAAACCGGCAAAAAGTCTTTTACAATTTGCAACATGGCTGATGCGCCTGTCTGTTGCTTTTTTTGTTTATGTTGCATTTCTGCATACCTTGAAAACATTCGACTTTAAAAGTATTCAGTTTTATGTTGCCGTAGTTTATATTCTTTTCGGATCGTTACTGTTTATAGGCGGTTTTTTGAGCAAACCCGGAATTACCGTCTTTTCGGGGCTTATGCTGTTTTTTGCATCAGTGTATGAAATCATAATTCTTTTTTCTGCAGGGATAAATACAGAGTTTGCAATTTATTTTGTAATAGGAACAATGTCGTTGTATTTTGTAACAGTGGGAAATAAACATTGATTTTTAATTGCAGATATGCCAAAACCTATGTATATTTGACAACTCTACATAAAAGAATATGTCTATACAGGAACAGGTTGATTTTACTATACAAACTATTATTTCCGGTTATTCACCTGAGAAAATAATCTTGTTTGGTTCTTTTGCAAGTGGTAATGCCAACGAAAACAGCGATATTGACCTTTTGATTGTAAAAAAAACTAAAGAACCATTTTATCAAAGACTCCGGCAAGTAAGAAAGTTATTTGTTCGTCAGCCTCTGCCAT
>JBBAAT010000055.1:0-11776 GCA_041658145.1 Bacteroidales bacterium
CTTTTGCAGCAGCAAGGTGGTGGCTTACAGGGCATATTCCGCAGAGTCTCTGAACAAGTACAGGCATTTCCCAGTACGGACGTCCCTGTGCAAACCTTTCAAATCCTCTGAATTCAAGAACGTGAAGCCTTGTCTGTGCAACGTTGAGTTTATCATCCATCTGAATGGTTACCTTACCATGTCCTTCAATTCTTGTTACGGGTTCTATTGTTATTTTGTTCATTGTTCTCTTGATTTTTATTGATGGTTATAATTTTGTCATTTGCTTCGCTGTCATTAGTTGTTATTTGTTTCTTGGATTTTGTTCCGATAGCGTTGATATAGTTGATAAACTTGCAATTCCTCTAATTTCATTTTTTATTAACTGATGTTATGCAGAAACACATTTTGCTCGTTATTATTTTAATTGCTTCGTGTTGCACGAAATAACCTTGCCGTCATTGCGAGGGTTGCCATAAGCAACCCGAAGCAATCTTACCAATCTAAAACTTCTTCATATATACATCCGCCTCGTTTCATTTTTTTAAGATTGCTTCGTCGTACCTCCTCGCAATGACGTATTCTGTTTGCGTAACATCAATTATTAATTTACAATGAATAACTTTTCCTAATAACTATAAATGACCAAAAAAAATTAATCAAATTTTACAACTTCATAAGGTATTTTTAATTCTTTGCCTGTTAATAAAGCTACTAATGCTTCCCAAATCAGTTCTGATCTTGGAGGACACCCCGGCAGGAAATAATCTATTTTAACAATCTCATGGCAGGGATAAACTTTATCAAGTATCATAGGCAATTCATCATCATTTGGAATTATCTTTTGGTCATTGCAAACGCCGGTAGTAGGTCCGCCCAAATATGCTTCTTCGAGACATTCTTTAATGGGAATGCCGTTTCTCATAGCCGGAAGCCCTCCCATTATTGCACATTCGCCCACGGAAATAAGTATTTTACATTTTTTACGAAACTTATGCAGCGTTTCAATATTCTCGCTGTTACAGCATCCTCCTTCGATGATGCCTACATCGCACATCTTGGTAAACTCCTTAATATCGTCAATGGGCGATTTGTTGAATTCAACGAGTTCTATGAGTTGTAATATTTTTTCATCAATGTCAAGTATTGACATGTGGCAGCCGAAACATCCGGCCAATGAAGCTGTTGCTACTATTGCTTTGCTCATTATTATTGTCTCCTTTGCTTTGGTTACTTATATTATGTACTGTGTAAATTATTACATTGGGATTTCGGTATAGGGGTATAGGGATATAGGGTATAACACTTTCTACCTTATGCCTTTCTACCATATACCATATACCTTTATACCTTATACCTCTTTTTCCTTTATAAAACGAATGTACATTTTTATCTTGTTTCTCGTATAATAAATTCTGTCCCGATTGGCTCTTTATCGAATTTACGCTTTCCGATAGGAGTATCAAATCCTTTTCCTTTTTTAAGAATAGCGCCAACCGGACAACCGTCCATTGCAGCCTGTGCAAGTTCGCCGGACATGGTTGCTGCCAGTTCATGGTCGATATGTATTTCCAGTTTATGACCTCTCTTATAGAAAGCAAAATAGCTTCTGCCTTGCTCATCCTTGATAGCGCGGATGCATTTTTTGCATTGAATGCACCTGTTGCGGTCGAGAAATATTTTCGGAGTTGAAGCATCCGCTTTTCTCATCGGGAAATTATACGAAAACTGCGGAACCATCATCTGGTAGCGGTAAGCCATTCCCTGAAGTTCGCAATTGCCGCTCTTTTCGCAGGAAGGGCAGAAGTGGTTGCCTTCCACAAAAAGCAGTTCCACTATCATCTTTCTCATTTCCTCAAGCTGGGGAGTTTCATTTTCCACTACAGCTCCGTTCATATCTTTAGTCATCGGTGTTGTACATGCGGCCATTGGCCTTCCGTTTACTTTAACAGTACATATTCTGCATGACCCGGATGGGACAACATCTTTCATGTGGCAGAGATACGGAATGAAAACACCATTGAGCATTGCAGCTTTCCAGAGGTCGATGCCTTCATCAGCAATACATTCTTTGCCATCAATTGTAAATTTTATTTTATTATCGCTCATATATGATTTGATTAAAGATTTGAAAATCCGGTTTATTAATTAGTGTCTGCCCGTAATGTCGTCATTGCGAACGTAGTGAAGCAATCTAATCTAATCATTGTGTGTCAATAGATTGCTTCGGTCGTAACCTTCCTCGCAATGACGTATTCCGTTTGCGTAACATCAATTATTAATTAATGAATAATTGGTTTACGTCCTGCAAAGTCGCATGATTCTTTTACAGCAGCTTTCATGTCAAATTCATAGATGCCATCTTGTTTCGGCTCTTTTACAAGCGCTTCATATTTTTCCCTGAAGTTTTCAATGGTTGTAATAACAGGGTTTGCAGCCGTTTGACCAAGTCCGCAACGATTCAGGTCTTTCATCATCTTACCAAGTTTCAGCATGTCGTCAATGTCCTGCTTAACACCTTTGCCATCCAGAATTTTTTCAAGTTTGTTTTTCAACACAGGAGTAAGAGCGCGGCATGGAACACATGAGCCACATGATTCGTCAGTAAAGAATTCCATGAAGTTTGCGACAACCTCTTTCAATAAATTCCTGTGTTGTCCGATTACTATCATAGAACCACCGGTTGGCAGGTCTTCGTTGGCTATCTTCCTGTCGAACATTTTTGGAGAAATGCAAATACCTGAAGGTCCTGCAACCTGAACTGCCTGTACATTTTCTGCGCCGCACATCTCAAGCATTTCCTTTATGCTCATTCCCCATTCAATTTCGTAAACACCTGGAAATTTGCAATCACCGGAAATGCTGAGAACTTTTGTTCCGGTTGATTTTTCTGTTCCGAAGCCTTTGTACCAGTCAGCGCCTTTTTCGATGATGCGAACAGTTGAACATAACGTTTCAACATTGTTAACAATAGTTGGTTGGTTCAGATAACCGCTTTCAACAGGGAAAGGAGGGCGGTTTCTTGGTTCACCTCGTTTGCCTTCAGCAGATTCGATTAGCGCTGATTCTTCTCCGCAAACATAGGCGCCGGCGCCGAACTGTATCCTTATATCGAAATCAAACCCCTGCTTACCTGCTATGTTCTTACCTAAAAGGTTATTGCTTCTCATATCTGCCAACACTTTTTTCATGTAAGGCTTCATGTACGAATATTCAGCGCGGAGGTAGAGGATGCCTTGTTTTGCTCCAATCGCATAACCGCCGATCGTCATGCCTTCAAAAATTATATGTGGTAATTCTGTGAGGATAACACGGTCTTTAAAGGTGCCGGGTTCACCTTCATCAGCATTACATATCACATATTTTTCACCCTGATTTTTAGAACAGAATTCCCATTTCATTCCTGTAGGGAAACCAGCGCCGCCTCTGCCACGTATGTTGGAATTTTTTACTTCGCTGATCACTTGTTCAGGCGTCATTGCGACTAGTTTATTCAATGCATTGCCGCTTGTATATTCCGAAAATAGAACAGGTCCTTTTTTTCTTATGTTATTTTTAACTTCTGTCTTCAGAAATTTGCCGTTTACACCATCACCATATTCTTTTACGAGATCGGTAACTGCTTTCCCTGCTTTGAAGCCCGCAATAAGGTCTTTTACTTTTTGTGAAGTAAGTTTTGTAAATACAACTCCATTGATAATAGCTGCAGGTTCCTGGTCGTTCATACCGATGCAAGCAGTATTGTGAAGCCCGATCAAACCATCATTGGTGACTTCACCGAATTTACACCCGGTTTCTTTTTCAAATGCTTTTGCAATTTCTTCACGTCCCATCATACACGAAACAACACTGTCGTTCAAGTAAACAGCGTATTTGCCAACGGGTTTGCAGGTAAAGAAATGATAGAAAGAAACGGTTTGTTCAACATCCACTTTCGACATTTTCAGTTCTTTAGAAATAGTACTGACGGCATCAGCAGGAATATGCCTGAATTCGTTCTGCACGTCAATAAGAATGTCCATCAGTCGCTTGGGATCTTTGGCATACTTTCCGACAATTTCTTTTACTGAATTTTCAACATTGGTCATTTTTCCTCCGTATTATATATTGGATAAATTTCTATTTGTTAAAAAAATAACAACTGGTGTCAAAATTATATATTTTATTTTAAATGCAAAGGGTAAATGAGATTTTTTTTTGTCAATAAAATTTCGTCGTGATAAATGCTTAGTTTATAGGAATTGAAAAGTACTCAGCGAAGCCGGTGAAATTAGAAAAGAATTAAAATGATATTTTTTTCATGGTGATTTATTTATTGCCGCCAATGGCAGTTTGTCTAAAACCTTTATTTATTCATTATGCCTGTCAGTAATCTGTAATTACTTTGTACAGATAGCAACTTCCTTTAACACTGTATGGTTTTTTATCTATATCCCATATATAAGAAATAATTTTATGAGCATTTGCCGGAAGTTTATTTATATAAAAACCATTGATAAAATTGTTTAATGTTCCATCATAATTTAATTTCAAGCCATTTAAATTTATAGATTTATAAATAATTTTTTGATCCTTTTCATCTCTGATTTCCGTTACTATCCTTGAATTAAATGGTGTAGCATCACTGTTAATCGTGAGCTTATAGCCGATATATAAAAGGTTGCCTGTTAATGAATCAATAGTTTGTTCGTAAACATTATAAAATTCACCTGATATTTCGCCATTAGCATCAGCGCTTTTTTTGTCAATTAATTTTTTCTCCAAAAAATGTTTTCGTTTTAACAGGTAGTATTTTGTTACATCATCATAGTCGATGCCATCGTAATATTTTTTCCAGTCCTTACATTTATTGATATCACATATCTGAAATTCGGAAAATATTTCAGGATAATCCCATTCGTTAATAACACCGAGATTTCCTTTATGCCTGTAATTCATATAATCCCATGAAAAATGACGACAACGATATGCCCCTATGCTTGCCGGGAATTCGCCGTCTTTATGTTCAGAATATATTTTTTCAAAATATCTTTTAGGAATTCTATCGTCATAATACAAGGCAGAATGAGTAAGATTCATGCTGTATAAAAAGTTAACAGGGAAAAAAGTAAATGGAAGCAGTAAGGCAAAAAAAAGTTTTTTATTTGTTTTTATTATAAGATAATCAATCATAAAACATAGGCTTCCTATCAGAAACGGGTATAAATATATTCCTGTCCTGTCTTCGGGATAATTAACTTTAAAAAGTTTTGCAAGAACAAATATTGCAGCAATATTCAGTATCAGTAAAAGATAAAAAGTATTATGTTTGTCGAGAATTATTTTTCTAAATTTATTTTTTATTAATACTACAAAAAACAGAATTGTAACTATTAAAAAAAACAAAACAAAAATATAAGGGTAAATATTGCCCGAAGAGCCGGTAATCAAGCCTGATAATGATTTTATAGTTACTTCAAAAAATCCTTTTAAGTTTCCGTAATACAATAGATCCCTGTTCTTCAATTCCATCATATATTTAGAAAGGAAAATAAGCGGGATAATCCCAATCAGGAAAATATAAGTAAGCAGTAAAATATTTTTACCTGATTTTTGTTCTTTGAATCTGATAAAAATATTTACAAAGAGAATAAACAGAATTATCAGGAATGAGTTCACTAATGTTAAATTTGCCACCACTGCCAGTATGCCAAAAGCCACACATTTGATATAATCTTTTCTCAGGCTATTTCCTAAAGCCTGCATAAGATAGTAAATTGAACCAAATAGTAATGCCATCGACATCCCATACCCGCGCGACAGGAAAAAGAATTCAATAAAATTGTGAGTAAAGCACAGAGTAATTATAAAAGACCATATAACAATTTTATTATTCAGCTTATTTGAAATCCTGATGCAATAAAAGAAAAATACAGGAAAAGAAAGAAGGCTTGTTAATCTTAAAGCAATTTCAGAAGCGCCGAATAAAGTGTAGAACAAAGTTGTGAAAGCCGAGTGAAGAATATGATTATTGGCATCCCAGTGAGCTATGAATGGTAAAATTTTTTTTGGTTGCACATAAAAATAAAAAGTGCCTAGTTCGTCATTTACCAAAGGAACATAATACGCTTTTAGCCATAAATAAACCCAAATAAAAGCGAGAATAGTTAATAGAAGTATTTTTTCTTTATTTTTCATCAAGCCAGAAATATATTTCATGTTTTTTTAAAAAAAAAATAAATAAAGTTAGGGTAATGATATATTTGTTTACACTAAAGAACAGTATTCTATCAGTGTGACAGGATGTCTAATCTAATTTTGTTTTGTCCATATTTTAATTTTTGGGAACTATCAATTTTTTTCGCTTTTCTTTTCAGGCTTTTCTAAAATTTCCATCATTATTTTATTTTGATTTTCCAGGTGCATCAGGATCGTCTCGATTTCAAATTCAGCTTTGGTGTTCACATCAAAGTCCGCTTCGGAGCGGGCTTCGGTATGCCGCGATTGAAGATTTTGACCTATCATTATCAAAGGCATTAAAAAAATCCGTATCATATTAGAAATAAATAATCATAACACAAAAGCAGGGTAAGGGTCGAAACCCATATCTTTCGGCTATACTTTAAATTTCTTATTTTCCAATCAAATCATCCAATATATCAACTGCATGGATGACGCATCCGGCGCAGATTTTTTCTCTCATGCCGGTATCTTCGTAAAACCTGTTTCCTTCTTCAGTATTCAGGTCGCAATTCAGAATTTCGTGGCAAAGTGTCGAATCGTATTTTTCTTTAAAACGCTTGATAAATTTCGAAATAATATAATAAACTCTTTCTTTGCTTGTAGGAAAATCTTCAGACGGATTATATGCTGCCAATCCGATAGCTATGATGCTGCCTGTAACAGCGCCACATGTTTCCTGCATTCGCGCCATACCACCTCCGAACCCTGAAGCCAGTTTGATTGTAAGGTCTTTATCAAGATTGAATCTTTTTGCGAAAACAAGCAATACCGACTGAGCGCAATTTAATCCTGAATCAAAAATATCTTTTGCTTTTTCTGAATTTGTCATGATAACTTACATGATAAAAATTGTTTCTACTGTTGTGTTAAGAGTGATATATCGGATAGATTGCTCACAATTATTTATTTTTTTTATAAGGTGTTCGCGAGATCGCTTCGCTAAGTTGCTTCGTCGCCTGCCTCGCCGGACAGGCAGGTTCCTCCTCGCAATGACGTCATTGCGAAGCCAACGAAGGAGGGTGAAGCAATCTCAGTGCGTAGAAATAAGTTTAACATAGCACTATTTATTTTGAGTCTTTTCCAGTTTCTCAATTCGTTCCACCAGTTCCGATAAATTACGAAAATGAATATATGATTTTCTGTATTTCCCTACTTCAAAAGCGGGAGAACCCATGTATGATTCTCCTTTCTTTGTTATACTTTTTGATATGCCCGATTGAGCTGCAATAATAGTGTTGTCTGCAATATTCAAATGCCCTACAATTCCTACTTGTCCGCTAAACATGCAGTTTTTACCGATTTTTGTTGAGCCTGCTATTACATTATTGGCTGCTATGTATGTGTTTTCGCCAATTTCAACATTATGAGCAATGTGAATCAGGTTATCAAATTTTACTCCCTTGCGTAAAATTGTTGAACCTAAGGTTGCCCTGTCAATAGTGCAATTGGCGCCTATTTCAACATCATCTTCAATAATCACATTACCGATTTGCGCTACCTTTTTAGCACTTTCATTCTGCGGAGCATAGCGGAAACCATCACTACCAATCACACAACCAGAGTGTATAATGCAATTTTTCCCAATTTCGTTATCTGAATAAATTTTAACGCCCGCAAACAAAATGGTGTTATCATCTACTATGCTATTATCTCCTATATAAACCTGTGGATAAATTTTAACGTTATTGCCAATCACAACCTTTTCGCCTATAAAAGCAAAATCACCAACATAAACATTTTCTCCGACTTTTGCTGTTTCGGCAATAGATGACTTTTGCGAAATGCCGACTTTATTGTATTTTATTTGATTATACATTTCCAAAAGTTTCGCAAAAGCGATTTCTGCACTATCCACCTTGATTAGTGTGCTTTTAACCGGATGATCCGGAATGAAACTTTTATTCACAATTACAATAGAAGCATTAGTGGTATACACATATTGGGTATACAAAGGATTTGCAAGAAAAGAAAGAGAGCATGGTTCGCCTTCTTCAATTTTTGACAGTTTATTAACTGTTACTTCGGCATCACCTTCTATCACTCCATTGAGTAATTCTGCAATTTGTTTAGCCGTAAATTTCATGTTTTTGGTTTTTAATAATATTAACTGATTAAAAAGTAATTCAATACGTATTATTGTTCAATAATTTCCTTTACAATCCCTGTTACTTCTTCTAATATTTCAGGGTATTTCTCCTGTATCTGTGGAGTGAAATCATCGCTGAATACCATATCTTCAACTATTTCAACAGCAATAATACGTATATCTTTTGTTATTTCAATATTAAGCTCTTTCGCAAGTTTCAGCGAGGTAAGAAAAGAAATATCATGAATATTGGAAAGATGCAATGTCTCTTTAAAATCTTCCGGAACAAATTGGTAAACCGTTCCGGGTATTCCGTTCAATGTTTTGATAGCATCAATAATAATAACTGTTTTAAAGTCCTTGATGTATTCAATTATTTCCAGTCCGCCTAAGGAAAGGGTATCATATACAATGTTTGGATATGGGAATTTTTTTTCTAAAACTTTTGTGATCTTAATACCAATTCCGTCGTCCGTAAGAATATCATTCCCCATTCCGAGTATGAGAATGTTGCTTTTATCTGCCTGCATGTAATACAATTACTTATTAGGATTTAGTCCATAGAAAATTTGTATTATGCCGAAAGAGTAGCTGTTGTAGTACAATTTATTGGACTATTACAGATACCGCATCGGTACAAAATCTGATTTGACCTGCAAGATAATAATTTTAAGTTAATCATTCAATAATGATCTTTTTGACAGCATTCAGTGTTTCGTTACTTAGGTACAGAAAGTAAACCCCTTTAGAAGAGTTACTCATATCGATCCGTATTTCTCCTTTTTTGTTGGCAGGTTTCAGTGTGCCCGATTTTATAGTATTTCCGATAACATCATATATCCTGAAATTGATCTCTTTGATTATGTTTGTCTGAATATCAAGGTAGAATGAGCCTTTCGAGGGATTTGGAAAAACCGTAATGCTATTATTGCTGTTATATGTACTAATGTCTGCAAGCAGTATGGTTACCAAAGAACTCATTGTGTCTGAACCGCAAACATTATTTGCAATAAGCGTTACCGTGTAAGTTCCATTGGATGTGTAAGTATGAACAGGGTTCTGTAGAGTAGAAGAACCACCGTCACCGAATTCCCATGTATAAGAAGTAGCATTAGCTGAAGAGTCAAGGAAATTGACAGTCAGGTCATTGTTTATATAACCAAAACCGGCTACCGGTTGGTTTGAAGTTATTGTAACAATCACGGGAAGTGAATTTGCGGTGCAACTGTCATCAGTGATTTGAACGCTGTAGCTTCCTGCTGTCGAAACCGTGATAGATTGAGTTGTTTGGCCTCCGGGTGACCACCAATAAGAATCAGCAACCTGTGAGGTAAGTGTAACGTCCTGTCCATTGCAAATAGTAATGTTTCCGTTTGGTGTAACCTGTGCACTCGGAAGAAGAATACCCGCTGTTACAGGTACCATGTTGCTTGAACATCCTGCTTTATCCACTTCCCAATCGTAGAAATAGTAGTAGTATCCTGGATCGGATGCACTGTTGCCGGTTATCGAAACCAAACCCGGCAATGTATAAGGAAAAGAAGCCCCGCTGTTGTTTCTCCACAAGTTGTTCTGACCTGCTGTTCCAAGCCTTAAACCTGTTCCGACAGGAATATCAAAATCAAGCGTTACTCTGCTTTGCCCGGAAGGGATATTAACAGTTGTATCCATCAAAAGTGTTCCTGCTGAATTTGTAAGTTCTATTGTCCTGTAACCCGCTGAGTTTGCAAATACCTTTACTGATTTCAGTGTTGCAGGAGTATAGCAGTTGAACTTAAGGTAATGATAGGTGTTAGAAGTGAAATAAGCGCCTCCGCCAAAGGTATTATCAACAGGTCCGACGTATTGCGATGCCTGACCTATGGCGTTTTGAACATAATAGGTTGTTGTTGCTCCGAGAACAGGTGTAATAAAAGTGTCGCCTGTAAAAAGAATATTTCCTCCTGCAGGTGTATTGTACCAGTTTAATGTAACGCCGCCGGAAGCTAAAAGAATAACGGATCCCGAATCGCATCTCCATGCAGGAATTCCGGAAGGATCCGATGGTTTATCAACTGTAAGATACATGTTTTTAATTAATGTGTCTGAACCTAAAGAATTGGTGGTAACCAGGGTAACATCATATATTCCGTTCGAAGCATAAAAATGCAGCGGGGATTGACTTGTAGAAGTGTCTCCGTCACCAAAATCCCAGAACCATGCACATGGTCCATTGGTTGTCTCATCAAGAAAATGAACATCCCCTGTACATGTGAGCGTATCATTAACTGTAAAGTTTGTTACGGGAGGTGTGGTAGGATAATTGCACTGCCAATGACAGACAAAACCGGTATCGTTCACTGCCATATCTGAAGTCTGCACCAACGTTACTGATCCGTATGTAGAGGTAATGGTACCTCCGTTAGGCAAAGTATAACCGGTATAACTTCCGATCAGGGGATATGTGTTATTGGGGCCGTCATAAATTTTCAGGTAATCGTAATCCTGTTCAAAAGCAAATGTGGTAAAATTTAAAGTGATCGTTGCAACACACGATGGCTGAATTGTTATTGAGCTGTTGGTGTTATCTTGGTAATTTCCACTGCCACCGCTATCGAACAAAACACCTGAACAAATGGTTTGCACAGCAGCTGTTCCTGTTTGAGGCATAATTACAATACAAGGATTTGTTGAATCGACTGAAATATATGCATTCTTTACCAGTGTATCATTTCCACAGGCTCCGCCATATGCAATCAATGATACATTAAAAGTACCGTATGAATTGTAAATATGATCCGGGTTCATATCGATGCTTGTTGTGCCATCGCCGAAATCCCATAGAAATTGATTTGAATTTGTACTCATATTAGAAAAATGTACCGATGAAGGAGCGGAACATAATGCAGTGAAATTTGCGCTGAAATTACTGGTAACAATCGGGCTGTATGGTCCGCCAACACCTACGGCATACCAGGCATTGGTAACGGTTTCCACTTTAGGAGTGCATGATCCAAAAAGATCCATTGCCGCAAGAATTGAGTAAAACCGGGCATCTGCATAAGTTGAAGCTTCTGGAAGATAAATGGTAAGTGTTCTGAAAGCCACTGCTGCAGCGCTATCCATTGGCATACCGGTTACATTATAAGTGTCGTTGTTATCGTTTGTACCGCTTCCACCATGTACCGAAAGATAGAACCAATATGCAAGAACCCCTGCATTCTGATGTACTTCCTGATACGGGTCCCAGTTGGTTCCCAGATATGTATCAGGCTGACCGTAAGCATTGGGATCAGACATATCACGGAAAGGAGTTCCTATGTCAGCACCCATCAACCAGTCTGCGTTTGTAGGCCTTGCATACCATTCAATACATGTTCCGAAAATATCGCTGTAACCTTCATTAAGAGCGCCTGATTCATCCATGTAGATCAGGTTAGCAGTCATTTCATCAAGTCCGTGTGTGATCTCATGCCCACAAATATCAAGGGTTGTAAGCGGAGTATAGTC